>WTID01000152.1 GCA_011522855.1 Flavobacteriales bacterium | reverse complement strand
GAAGAAGGAAAAGCGGCAGTCTCATGGGGGGTCAAGATGGAAAACGCCCGGCTGTCCACCGGGCGCTTTCACGCGTTCTTTTCAGTCAGGGGTGGGAGCGCCTCACTCGCAAATGAGGATGCCGAGGCTGTTGGCCGGCGGCGGGCCCACGAAGGTGTATCCGGGCTTGGTGATGTACCAGCGGACGCCATTTTCCAGGGGCTCCCCGGTGTAGGGGGTCTGGTCAATGTTGCTCGGCGTTCCGAGGAAGAAGTCCTCGGGCACGAAGGTGAACGTGAACATGCCCGGCTCGCCTTCCACGGGGTCCATCCGGAGTTCCGGGACGGTCCCGGCATCAAACGGGGTAGAGGCCACGCCGTCGTCACCATAGGTGTAGAGGGTGAAGGCATCGGTCCGAGCCGTCAGTTGCAGGTAGACCTCGGAGAGGTTCTGGAGGTCCGGGTTGGTCTCCTGGTTGTTGTCGTAGGTGAACGTCACGAAGTCGTCGCCTTCCCGGATTTCAGGAAAGATGCACATGCGTCCATTGCAGAGCTGGGGCACGATGCCCACGGAGAGGTCCTCCGTCTTGGCTTCTCCCCCGAACTCCTCTTGGTAGGAGTAGCCGTTGTCCAGCTTGGCCAGGCAGGAAATGCCCCGGGAGAAGAAGGTCGGACCGTCCACGCCGAAGTACTCGGTCGGAACGAACGTGTAGCTGTACAGCTTCTCGCTCACCTTGGTCATGACCTGGTGGTCGTCGCTGTCGCCCCAGTCCCCGTTTCCAGCTACGGGAGCGGACGGGTTCCAGATCCACAGGTAGACGTCCTCGTCCGGATAGGCGTCGAGCATGTCGCTCAAGCGCTGCTCCTGGCATTGGGTCAAGTCGATGTACAGGGTCACCTCAGCCTCGGCCGCGGTGGGCGAGGGCAGGACATAGGCCGCCTGGCCGAGAAGGCCGAGGGGCAGGCCGGCGCAGAGGACCAGCAGAAGGGAGGTCAAGCGGTTCATTGCGGGATGCGGTTGAAGGTGAAGGTGTAGATGACCGTCTCGAGGTAGGCGCCGCCCTCTCCGCAGCTCCGGCGGTATTCGATGGCCATCTGGTCATCGTAGGGGCGCACGGTGGTGCCGAGGTTGTATTGGAGCGTATCGCCTTCGCCCATCAGCTGAAGGAAGGTTGGGAAAGCAGGGTCATCGAAGGACCACATGCCGCCTTGTCCGAAGTACTCGCGGCCGATTTCCTGAACGATCTCGTAGGAGTCGTCGTCGTTGAAGGTGAGGCTCATTGGCGCGACGCCGTCCTGGATGTAGAGGTGGCTCAAATCACGCGTCTGCTTCAGCGGATTGTTGAGGTCCTGCTGGGTGAAGGAGGCGAGCTCCCACTTGCCAAGGAAGCCGGCCCGCTTGTCGATGGGGTCTCCGAGTTCACCGGTGATTTCCCGCTTGCACCCGGTGGCCGCGAGGGCCAGGACCAGGATGGGGAGGAGGAGGTGTTGAAGTTTCATGGTGGTCAATGCTGTGGGGGTCAGAGGCATCCGCCTTCGTCATTGAGGATGAATCCCGCCGCAGTGGTGGAGGAATTCGGGAATTGCAGGAGCGATCCGGGGCAGTCCCACGGGGCGTCGCGGACCGTCTCGTCTTCGCCCATCACGCCGCGGAGTTTGGCTTGGTCCAGTTCCCAGCCCTCGCAGAGGGTCTCCTTGCGGTATTCCTCCCGGGCCGCAGCCAGGACGGCAGCAGCATTGGAGGCGGGGTCGAGATCGTTGAGGTCTTCACCGAAGGCCCGGTCGCGGATGGCGTTGATGTCGGCGATGGCCGTGGACAGGTCGCCGCCGTTTTGGGCCACGCACATGGCGCGGAGCAGATGGAGACCGGTCAGGTGGACGATGGGCACGTTGAAGAACTGCTTGTCGTCGAAGCGGGTCACCTTGTGCGTCACTCCATCGCTGTTGACCCAGTCGCCCCGGTCATCGGCGGCATTCAATGAGAACAGGTTGACGATGTCCTCGCTGAAGGTGAGCTGCGGATTGATGTTGTTGTCCTGGCGGAAGTTGTCCCGGAAGGCATAGCTCCGGTCGTTGAGCAGGCTGTCCCCGTCCACGGCGAAGTAGCCGCCGATGATGCCGAACACGGTCTCGGGATTGATCAGGTCTCCGGCGAGCACGCTGTCGCTGCCGGCCTCGAAGCGGTCGAGGTCGTCGTCGAGCTGAAAGAGTCCGCTGTTGATGACGCGCTCGGCCTCGGTTTGGGACGCCGCCCAATCCTGGCGCAGGAAGTGGATGTGGGCGAGGAATCCGCTCGCGGCCATGCTGGAGGCATAGGGGCCATTTTCCTGTGGCAGGTTGTCCCGGGCAAACTCCAAGTCGGCAATCACCTGCTCATACACCTCGCCCACGGTGGCCCGGGGCGTCGGGGGTTCGACAGCATCGAGACGGAGCGGCACACCGAGGTGGCTGTTGTCCGCCGTATACCCGTAAGGGTAGCCCCACATCTTCACCAGGTACCAGTGGCACACGGCCCGGACGAATCGGGATTCGGCTTCCAACCGGAGCGCGGTGGCGTCGTCCAGCCCTTCGACGAGATCGAAGCTCTCGACCACCACATTGGCGCGGTAGATGGCGTAGTAGAAGTCCGTGTAGAGCCCTCCGGTCGTGGGGGTGAAGAAGTTGGTCTCCCGGTTCCAGACCGCGGTATAGTCGAGGCTGGAGTAGGGGCGGGCCATGTTGTTGGTGAGGAGCTCCGCGATGCTCTGCTGGCGTCCGTTGAGGACGTTGGCGAGCACGTCGTAGTTGGAGT
>WTID01000133.1 GCA_011522855.1 Flavobacteriales bacterium | reverse complement strand
CCTCCCCGCCGAACAGCATGCTCTTCAGGCCGCCCGCCGCCTCGATGTCGTAGTCCACCGTGGCGTCGAAGGCCACGATGCAGCCGGTGTCGACACGCAGTGTCTCGCCCCGCAATTCGCGCTTCACGACGGTACCACCGGCGTGGAGGAAGGCCAGCCCATCGCCCTGCAGTTTCTGCAGGATGAAGCCCTCGCCCCCGAAGAAGCCGGCACCGATCTTCTTGTTGAAGGCGATGCTCACCGAGGTGCCCATGGCCGCGCACAGGAAGGCGTCCTTCTGGCACAGCAGGTCACCGCCGAGGGCAGACAGGTCCACCGGAACGATCTTGCCGGGATAGGGCGCAGCAAAGGCCACGTGCCGCTTCAGGGCACCCTGGTTGGTGAAGTGGGTCATGAAAATGCTCTCCCCCGTCAGCAGCCGCTTCCCGGCGCCGAAGAGCTTACCCATGACACTGTTGTCGGCCTCGGTGCCGTCGCCCATGCGGGCCTCGAAGGTGATGTCGTCCTCCATCCAGTTCATGGCGCCGGCCTCGGCGATGACGGTCTCCTGGGGATCCAATTCGACCTCCACCGTCTGGAGGTCATCACCGTGGATGCGGTAGTCGATTTCGTGGCTGTTCTTCATGTCGACTAATTTGCCCCCCCATTCACGATATGCGCAAACTGTTCTTCCCCTGCGCCGCAGCCCTTCTCCTGGCCGCCTGCGGCACCACCGCCGACACTTCCGATACGATGAAGTCCTACGATTACCCGGACACCCGCACCGAAGACGTCACCGACACCTACTTCGGCACCGAGGTCGCCGACCCCTACCGCTGGCTGGAGGACGACCGCAGCGAGGAGACCGGCGCGTGGGTCGAGGCCCAGAACGCCGTCACCCGCGGCCACCTCGACGCCATCCCGTTCCGCAACGCCATCCGCGACCGCTACGAGCAGATCTTCAACTACGAGAAGGTCGGCGCACCGCGGAAGATTGGCGACCGCTACTACATCAGCAAGAACGACGGCCTGCAGAACCAGAGCGTCTGGTACGTCCGCGACGGCCTCGACGGCGAGGACCGCGTCTTCCTCGACCCCAACACCCTGAGCGAGGACGGCACCGTGACCGCCAGCCTCTCCAGCGCCTCCGATGACGACAAGTACGTCGTGGTGATGCGCAACGCGGCCGGCAGCGACTGGCAGGAGATCCGCGTGATGGACCTCGAATCCGGCGAGGAAACCGGCGACGTCCTCGAGTGGGTCAAGTTCTCCGGCGCGAGCTGGGTTGGCGACGGCTTCTACTACAGCCGCTACCCCGCCCCCGATGGCAGCGAGTTCAGCGCAGAGAATACGTTCCACAGCGTGTATTATCACAAACTCGGACAACCACAAAGCGAGGACGAGCTCGTCTTCCGCAACGACGACGAGCCCAACCGCTACCACTTCGCCTACGCCACCGAGGACAACCGCTACCTCATCCTCAACTCGAGCACGGGCACGGACGGCAACAACCTCCACATCAAGGACCTGACCGACCCGAACGCCGACTGGCAGATGGTGGTCGACGGATTCAACACCCGCTCCAGCATCGTCGACCACATGGACGGCCGGCTGCTGCTGATGACGGACATCGACGCGCCGAAGTACCGCCTCGTCGCCGTCGACCCGGCCAACCCTTCGGACCGCAGCACGTGGACCGACGTCATCCCCGAGTCGGAGCACCTGCTCGAGGGCGTGAGCACCGCGGGCGGCCAGCTCTTTGCCACCCACCTCAAGAACGCCTGCAACGCGGTCACCCGCTACAACGCGGACGGCACCAACCCCCGCGAGATCGCCCTGCCCAACGCGACCGGCTCCACGGGCGGCTTCGGCGGCAAGGCCGACGCCACGGAACTCTTCTACGCGTTCACCTCGTTCACCTACCCCACGAGCATCTTCCGCTACGACATGGCCACGGGCGAGAGCACGCCGTTCTACATCCCCGAGGTCGACTTCGACCCGGCCGGATACGAGAGCAAGCAGGTCTTCTACCCCTCCAAGGACGGCACGATGGTCCCGATGTTCATCGTCCACAAGAAGGGCCTCGAGCTCGACGGCCAGCGCCCCACGATGCTCTATGCCTACGGCGGGTTCAACATCTCCCTCACCCCGAGCTTCTCCACCTCCAACATCGTGCTGCTCGAGCAGGGCGGCGTCTACGCCATGCCCAACCTGCGCGGCGGCGGCGAGTTCGGTGAGGATTGGCACGAGGGCGGCATGCTGCTGAAGAAGCAGAACGTCTTCGACGACTTCATCGCCGCAGGCGAATACCTCATCAGCGAGGGCTACACCAGCCACGACCGCCTGGCCATCGCCGGCGGCTCCAACGGCGGCCTGCTGGTCGGCGCCACCATGACCCAGCGCCCCGACCTGGCCAAGGTGGCCTTCCCGGCGGTGGGCGTGATGGACATGCTCCGCTACCACAAGTTCACGATCGGCTGGGGCTGGATCCCGGAGTACGGCTGCTCCGACAGCTCCAAGGTCCACTTCGACAACCTCTACGGCTACTCCCCGCTCCACAACCTGAAGGACGGCACGGACTACCCGGCGACGATGGTCACCACGGCCGACCACGACGACCGCGTGGTCCCGGCGCACAGCTTCAAGTTCGCTGCGCGCCTCCAGGCCGCCCACACCGGCGCCGACCCGGTCCTGATCCGCATCGAGACCAACGCCGGCCACGGCGCGGGCAAGCCGACCGGCAAGATCCTCGACGAGCAGGCCGACAAGTGGGCCTTCATGCTCGACGCCATG
>WTID01000105.1 GCA_011522855.1 Flavobacteriales bacterium | reverse complement strand
ACACGGTCGTGGAGGCCGTGGACAAGATCCGGGACACGGCCAGCAGCCACAACCGGCTGTTCTTCGTGGAAGTCATGGGCCGGGACAGCGGATACATCGCACTCAAAACCGGCATCGCCACCGGAGCCATCGCCGTCATGACGCCCGAAGCCGGCATGGACATCGACGATCTCATCGGCATCCTTGAGCGGGGAGAAGAGTCCAACAAGACCAGTTCCATTGTCATCGTCGCCGAAGGGGATGCCAATGGAGGCGCGATGGAAATCGCGGCCAAGGTTCATTCCCGCTACGACAAATACGACACGCGGGTGACCGTGCTCGGCCACATCCAGCGCGGGGGAGACCCCAGCTGTTTCGACCGGGTATTGGCCAGCCGGATGGGCGTGGGCGCCGTGGAGGCGTTGCTCGCCGGACAAACTGCCGTGATGGCCGGCATCGTGAACGACGAGGTGGTCTACACCCCGTTCGTGGAAGCCATCAACCGCAAATCAAAAGGGCTCGACGAGGAACTCCGCGTCGCCCAAATCCTCAGCATCTGAACGCAAACGATACACCATGACCAAGGTTGCCATCAATGGATTCGGCCGCATCGGCCGGCTCTCCTTCCGCCAGCTCCTGACCAAGGACGGCGTTGAAATCTGCGCCATCAATGACCTGACCAGCGTCGAGACGCTGGCCCACTTGCTCAAGTACGACAGCATCCACGGCCGCTTCCCGGGCGAGGTTCGCGTCGAGGGAGGCCACCTCGTGGTCAACGGCAAGACCATCCATGTCTCTGCCGAACGCGACCCGGCCGCCTTGCCGTGGGGTGACCTCGGCTGCGACGTGGTCGTGGAGAGCACGGGCGTGTTCCGGGATCCCGAAGGAGCCGGCAAGCACCTGACTGCGGGTGCCCGGAAGGTGGTCATCTCCGCCCCGGCCAAAGGGGGGGTCAAGACTGTCGTCCTTGGCGTCAACGATGATGTGCTGACCGCGGAGGACACCATCCTGTCCAACGCCAGCTGCACCACCAACTGCCTGGCCCCGATGGCCAAGGTGCTCAACGACAACTTCGGACTGGAGCAGGGCTACATCACGACCATCCACGCCTACACCTCGGACCAGCGAATCCAGGACGCTCCGCACAGCGACCTCCGCCGTGCCCGCGCCGCTGCGATGAGCATGATCCCGACGACGACCGGTGCTGCCGTCGCCGTTGGCCTCGTTCTGCCCGAGTTGAAGGGCAAGCTGGACGGTGTGGCCGTCCGGGTTCCGACCCCGACCGGCTCCGTGACCGACCTCGTCGCCACGCTCAGCCGCGAGGTGACGGCCGAGGAAGTCAATGCCGCCATGAAGGCCGCAGCCGATGGCCCGATGAAGGGCATCCTCGAGTACACCGAGGACCCCATCGTCAGCGCTGACATCGTGGGCAACCCGCACAGCAACATCTTCGACGCCGGCATGACGTCCGCCCAGGGCAAGCTCGTCAAGGTGTTCGGTTGGTACGACAACGAAATGGGCTACTCCGCCCGCGTCGCGGACCTCGTGAAGCGCATCGGCTAAGACCATGCGCATCCTGATCGCGGACAGCGGATCGACGAAGTGCGACTGGCAATTGCTCGATGAATCGGGCAAGGAAATCGCGGAATTCCACACGATGGGATTCAACCCCTATTTCCACTCTGCCGATTTGGTGGAGGAGGTGATGGGGGCCAATGCGGACGTCCAGAAGATCGCCTCCGACATCACGCACGTCTTCTTTTACGGAGCGGGAAGCAGCAGTGAGGAGCTCTGCGGCATCATCCAGCAAGGCCTCCAGCGTGTCTTCTCCGGGGCCAGTGTGGTCGTCGACCACGACCTCGTCGGCGCCGCCTTCAGCACCTACGATGGTCGTCCGGGCATCACCTGCATCATCGGAACGGGCTCGAACAGCTGTCATTTCGATGGCAATGAAGTCCACGAGGAAGTGCCGGCTCTGGCCTACATTCTCGGAGATGAGGCGAGCGGAAGCTGGCACGGCAAGAAGCTCCTTGCTGCGAGGCTCTACCATCGTCTTCCGGCCGAGGTGACGGCCGATTTCGATGCGACCTACGGGTTCTCCAAGTCGGACATCATCGACAAGGTCTACCGGGAGCCGGATCCCAACGTCTTCCTCGCCAGTTTCATGACCTTCATCGGCAAGCACAAGGAGCAGCCCCTGTTCCAATCCTGGTTGAAGGAGGGATTCGAAGCCTTCTTGGATGTGCATGTCAAATGCTTTGCCAATTGGGCGTCAGAACCGGTGCACTTCATCGGCAGTGTGGCCTACCACTTCCAAGACGAGCTCCGGGCCGTCTGTGAGGCCGAGGGCATCACCGTGGGGGCCATCATCAAGAAGCCGATTGACGGTCTGGCCTCCTACCATTTGAAGCACATCCTGCCGGCTTTGCAGTCCTGAACCATGGCGTTCGAACTCCAAGCCTGTCTCTTCGATCTTGACGGGGTCATCGTCGACACCGCCAAGTACCACTTCACGGCGTGGAAGCGGCTGGCCGAAGAGCTCGGCGTCCCGTTTGACCATGCGGACAACGACCAATTGAAGGGCGTGAGCCGCGTGGATTCCCTCGAGTACATCCTGCGCAAGGGCAGCCTCGAATTGGACAACGACACCAAGGTCCGCCTGATGGACCGCAAGAACGATTGGTATCTCGCCCAGGTCGAGGCCATGCAGCCCGACGAGCTGTTTCCCGGGGTCGTGGCCTTCATCGATGAGCTCCGGGATGCTGGCGTGGGCGTCGCGCTCGGTTCGAGCAGCAAGAATGCGCC
>WTID01000144.1:1698-2796 GCA_011522855.1 Flavobacteriales bacterium | reverse complement strand
ATCCAGTAGGCCCAATTGGCGTGGTGGTTCTGCACCATGAGCCAGGTGGCCCACAGGCTGAACACGGTGGTGAAGGCATCCATCAGGGGCATCGCGCTCCGGGTCCACCGTTTGAGGGCCCAAGCCGTGGCGAGGGTGGCCCCGGCGGTGAGGACGATGGCGGTCAGGTGCCAGGAGAGGGGCTCGGCTTGCGGGGTCCAGCCCTGCGCTCCCGAGGAGAGCCAGGCGCCGTAGCCGGCGAAGGCCACATAGAAGAGCTGGAGGGCCGCCTCCGCGAGGATGTTGCGCCGCCAGCACAGCCAGGCCAGGAGTCCCGCGCCCAAGGCGGCAGGGAGGAAACACCATGGGGTCCACCCCTGCAGGTAGCCCCACGTGTAGCCGAGGCTCAGGAGCACGGCGAGGCCTTCGGTCCAGCGTTCCCCTGGGGTGGCCTGCACGGTGGTCTCGGTCGTGCTCATGCGTGCTGGGCTATGGCTTGACAGGCCCATTCGACCCGATCGGCGACCGGGGCCACCGGCAGGCGGGCCCAGGGTCGACCGCTCCGGTCCAGCGCCTCGACGTACCGGGCTTCGAGCGCCAGACGGTCTTCCCATCGGGGCAACGACCGCAGCGGGTCGGGTTCCCAATCCGGCAGGGTGTCACAGAGGAGGAACAGGTCGACGTGGTTTTGGGCGGCTTCCACGCCCTCGAGTGCGTGGTTCCACACCGTCCTGGCCCAGAGGTCCAGCACGATGGGGCCGGTATCGAACAGGGTGTCCTTCTGCACGTTGAGGGCGCTGCGGACCCCTTCAAGCAGCCGTTGGAGGTCGTCCGGCGTTGTTCGACCTTCCGTGACGGCGTCGTCGGTTCGGGCGGCCTCCGGGACGAGAGGCCAACCCAGGGCGTCGGAGAGGTGGCGGGCCAGGGTGCTCTTGCCGGCGTTCTCCACCCCGGTGATGACCACGCGGCGGGGGGTCAATCGTCGAACCGGCATCGGCAGGGTTCGCTGAAATGCAGCGTGGCGTCGGGCAGCAGTTCCCGCACCCAGATCTGCTCGTCCACCGACATTTCGTTGTGGAGCAGGTCCAACTCTCCGAGCCGTTCCAGCCGGCTCAGGGA
>WTID01000144.1:0-1598 GCA_011522855.1 Flavobacteriales bacterium | reverse complement strand
GGATGGAGTGGGCCGCATCATGGACTCAACGCGGAGAGGACCCGTTTCGTTCGCCGAGGTGGGCCCGGGCGGCCCGCGCGTCCTGCTCGAGCTGGGCCACGAGCGCATCGGGCCCGTCGAATTTCATCACGTCCCGGAGGCGGGTTTCGAAATGGACCGACAGGACGGAGCCGTACAGGTCCGGAGCATCATCGAAGAGGTGAACCTCCACGGTGGCGGGCTCATCCCCCTCATCGAAGGTGGGGCGGGGCCCGATGTGGGCCATGCCCTTCCAGTGGCCGTTCTCCCCCTCGACATGGACCGCATAGACGCCGGTGCCCGGGGTGAGCTGGTGTTCCCCGACCGGGACGAGGTTGGCGGTCCGGAAGCCGAGGGTGCGGCCGCGGGCATCGCCGTGGACGACGCGACCGGACCAGGCGTGGGGCCGGCCCAGCAGGAGGCGGGCGCCGTCGCAGTCGCCTGCGGTGAGCCGCTGGCGGATCTTGGTGCTGGAGACGGTCAGTTCATCCTCGATGTGGGCTGGAATGTGGACCACGTCGAACCCGTAGGCCTCTCCGCAATCCCGCAACAGGTCGACGTCGCCTTCCCGACCGGCGCCGAACCGGTGGTCGTGGCCGACCACGACGGATGTACAGCCGAGGCCTTCCACCAGCACATCGCGCACGAAGTCGGTGGGCTTGAGCCGGGCGAAATCCCGGTCGAAGGGCTGGATGACCAGGTGGTCGAGTCCGGTGTCGGCGAGCTCCGCAATGCGCTGGTCCAGGGTTTGGAGCAACTGCAGTCCGCTGTCGTCCCCGAACAGGACTTGACGGGGGTGGGGGTCGAAGGTGAGGACGATGGACTCCGCGCCTTCCGCACGGGCCCGGTCGACCATCCAGTCCAGCAGGGCGCGGTGGCCGAGGTGGACCCCGTCAAAGGTGCCCGTGGTCACGATGCGCTTGGCGCCTCGGGGGAAATGGGGAAGACCGCGGTGAACGTTCACTGTGACCAAAGGTAGAGGGGCGGTTCGGCGGCCCCTCGGAAAGGGGTCCGGGACGCGAGTTGGGCGCCGTTGAAAACTCCCCGGGGACGCTCCATTCCATTGGGGGTGACCGGGTGGATGATTTGGATTAATTTTGCGCCCAAATCAGGGCCCAATCGGGCCCGCACACACGCGTCAATTTTCGCTGCAATGAGCCAGAACGTCGGTTCCATCCAACAAGTCATCGGTCCGGTCGTGGACATCAGTTTCCCCGCCGGCATGGCCCTCCCCAAGATCCTGGAAGCCCTCGAGGTGGACCGGGAAGGTCAACCCCCGCTCGTCATGGAGTGCCAGAAGCACATCGGTGAGGACACCGTCCGCGCCATCGCCATGGACGCCACCGAGGGTCTGCAGCGGGGCATGGCTGTCCGCGTGATGGGCCGTGCCATGAGCATGCCGACCGGCGAGGCCATCAAGGGCCGCCTCTTCAACGTGACCGGTCAGGCCATCGACGGCATCGCCGGCGGCAAGGTCGACACGGCTGGCCCGCGGGAGATCCACCAGGCCGCTCCGAAGTTCGACGAGCTCAGCACCTCCACCGAGATCCTGTTCACGGGCATCAAGGTGATCGACCTGA
>WTID01000055.1:8414-11283 GCA_011522855.1 Flavobacteriales bacterium | reverse complement strand
AAACCATGGACCAGCAGAAGATCCTCGTCGTCGACGATGAGCCGGACATCCTCGAACTCGTCCAATACAACCTCGAAAAGGGGGGCTTTCAAGTCGAAACGGCGTCCAATGGTGTCGAGGCCATCGAGATTGCCTCTGATTGGCACCCGGACCTCATCCTGCTCGACGTGATGATGCCCGAGATGGATGGCATGGAGACCTGCATACAGATTCGGGACCACGCCAAACTCGAGAACACCATCATCGCCTTCCTGACGGCGAGGGCGGAGGACTACAGCCAGATTGCCGGGTTCGATGCCGGGGCGGACGACTACATCACGAAGCCGATCAAACCGCGCGTCCTGCTCAGCCGGATCAAGGCCCTGCTCCGCCGCAGTCCGCAGGGGACGGACCGAAAGCCGGTCTACGCGGGCAAGACGATCACCATCGACCGCGAACGCTACATCGTCATCCGGAACGGCGAGGAGATGAACCTGCCCAAGAAGGAATTCGAACTTCTGTCGCTCCTCGTTTCCCAGCCCGGCAAGGTCTTCACCCGGAGTTCCATCCTCTCCCAGGTCTGGGGCAATGACGTCGTGGTCGGAGACCGCACCATCGATGTGCACATCCGCAAGCTGCGGGAGAAGCTCGGGGACCATTACTTCAAGACGGTCAAGGGCGTCGGCTACAAGTTCGAGGAAGAATGAAGGTCCTCACGCCCAGAGGAGTCGCCATCGCCTCCGCGATGGTCATCACCCTTCTGGGCATGGGCCTGTTCGCGTTGGTGCTCAGTCTCTACGGGGTGCAGGCCCCGGTTCAGGCCTATGCCGCCCTGGCGCTGGCCCTGTTCGCTTTGTCGATGGCCGTCACCTACGCCACCATCGAGCGTTTCATTTACCAGAAAGTCCGCATCATCTACAAGAACATCCACCGCTTCAAGAGCACCAAGGAGCGGGCCAAGGACCTTCGGATGAACGAGGACGTGATGGAAAAGGTCCAGCAGGACGTGATGGACTGGGCGCAGGAGCGCGTGCAGGAGATCTCCCAGCTCAAGGAGCAGGAGAATTTCCGCAAGGAGTTCATCGGCAACCTGGCCCACGAACTGAAGACCCCGGTCTTCAACATCCAGGGCTACATCCTCACCCTCCTCGAGGGCGCCCTCGAGGACCCGGACCACAACCGGAAATTCCTGATCAAGGCGGCGAAGAACGTGGACCGCATGGCCGGCCTGATTGATGACCTCGACGTCATCACCAAGATCGAAGGCGGCTCGCTGGAGCTGGAATTGAGGCAGTTCAACCTGACCTCGCTCGTGGTGGACGTGATGGACCAGCTCGAGCAACGGGCCAAACGGGCGGGCATCGAGGTGGAGTTCGTGGACGAGAACCGACGGAATGTGGAGGTGATCGGGGACGCCCCCAAGATTGAGCAGGTCGTGACCAACCTCATCTCCAACAGCCTCCGATACGGCAAGGAGGGCGGCAAGACCGAAGTCCGGTTCTACGACATGGACGAGCAGATGCTGGTGGAGGTCGCGGACGATGGCATCGGCATGTCCGAGGAGCACTTGCCCCGCATCTTTGAGCGCTTCTACCGGGTGGACAAGAGCCGGTCCCGCAATGCGGGAGGCAGTGGCCTCGGCCTCTCCATCGTGAAGCACATCATCGAGGCCCATGGACAGACCATCTCGGTCCGGTCCACGCAAGGCAAAGGGTCCACCTTCGCCTTCACCCTGCAGAAGGCCTGATCATGCCTGCATCATCCCGGTGCCAGCCCCATTGACGAAGGGGTTGGCCGCCTTTTCCTCCCCGATGGTGGTCGTGGGACCATGTCCCGGCCAAACCACCCGGTCATCGGGCAGCGCATAGAGAACGGTCTCAATGCTCCTGGCCAATGTGGGCGCATCCCCTCCAGGCAGGTCCGTCCGGCCCACGCTACCCCGGAACAGCACATCGCCACCCACGACATTGACCCCGTTCTCCTCCACGAAGACCACATGGCCCGGTGCGTGGCCCGGGGTCCACTTCACGGTGAGGCGCAGGTCCCCGAACACGAGCTCGGACCCGTCCACCAAAGGCTCGGCATCGAGCTCAGGGAGCGGATCCATCGGCACGCCATAAAGCTCGGCGGCCCGGGGCGCCATCGCGTAGGTCACCTGGTCTGCCTCGTGCACCCGTGGCCGGAGTCCGTAGCGATCGTGCAGGCCCGCACACCCGAGGACATGGTCGAGGTGGGCGTGGGTGAGGAGGACGGCGCGCGGCACCCAGCCCCTCCCGGCCAGCTCGCGCTCAAACCGGTCCCACTCCTGCGGGGTCGACATGCCCGGGTCGCAGACAATGGCTCCTCCGGTCCCATCGTGGAGCACCACCGTGTTTTCAGAAAAAGCGTTGAACGCCATCGAGATCATGGCCCGCAAGTTCCCCCACAGGGAACAAACGGCACCCCGGATTCGTACTTTGCCTGTGATGTCGGCCTCGGGATTCCGGAAGGGCAGCCTCTGGCTGGTGTGCACCCTGCTCATGGCAGGGTCAATCCGCGGTCAGTTCCACAATGGACTGGACATGACCTTCGGTCAGCAACGGGTCCAATACCGGACCTTCGACTGGCAGTACCTCGGCGGAGATCCTTTCGAGGTCCAGTTCTATCAGGGAGGACGGAAACTGGCGGAACACGCCCTCTTCAGCCTCCTTGCCGACCTCCCCACCTGCGAGGCGGATTTCCAGATGCGGCTGGGAGACGAGGTCCAGGTGCTGGTCTACAACAAGCACGCCGACTTCCGCCAAAGCAACATCGGCATCGATGGTTCGGATGCGGGCAACATCGGCGGCACCACCATCATCCACGGCCGCAAGGTCTTCGCGTGGTTCGATGGGGACCGCGCCGCCTTCCG
>WTID01000055.1:0-8314 GCA_011522855.1 Flavobacteriales bacterium | reverse complement strand
GAGAAGGTGATCCACCTCGACTGGTCTCCCGATGGCCGCAACATCGCCTTCGGGGGTGTCCGCGGCGGCCAATCCGACCTCTATGTGTTCAACACCTTGGCCGGATCACAAGTCCCGCTCTGGGAGGACCCTTGGGATGACCTCCACCCGGACTGGTTACCCAACGGATCGGGCCTCGTCTTCAGCAGCAACCGCCCCGACGGGTGGGACACGCTGGCTCCCTGGCCCGTTCCTGCCACTCGGGACCTTTGGGTCTACCACCTCGACGAGGAGCGCTTCGAGCGGCTGACCGACACCCCAGCCCGCGATGAAGTGCGGCCCCAGGCCCTCGGCCGCGGACATTTCGCCTATGCGGAAGCGGACGACCTGCGCACCCTGTCCCTGGCCGTGCGCGACAGTGCGATCCTGCGTGTGGACACCGCCATCCACTACCGCCATTTCACCCGCACCGCGCCCTGGCTCCAGCTCGACCGGTCCGCCCTCGCCTTCGGCATCCAGGAAGGTGGCCGGATGTGGGGCACCCACTCCCTGCGGAAAGGGCGGGATGTTTGGACGACCGGGACCTTGCCCGCCCTCCCGGGTGCGCAGTCCATGGAAGAATCCGGACCAGGCACCTCCATTTCCGGACTGGACGGCCTGGACTACCTCCCCGACGCGATTCCAGATCTGCTTCCGGGGCAAGTGGACTACCAGCGGTACACCTTCGAATCCGAGCGGGTCCCGGTTGCGGCGCCCCCCTCGACGGGCAGCCCAACGGGTCGGCCCACCCAAGCCGACCGGACCACCGCCGGACCCCTGCCCGACATCCCGACGCCGCTTCCCTACCGCACCAACTATGCGGTGGACGAGTTGCTCAGCCAGGTGGACAACACCTTTGCCACCTCCTTCTATCAGCCCTTCGCCGGTCCGGCCTCCAGCTTTCCCGGACTCAGTGGCCTGATCAAGATCGGCGCCTCGGACCTTCATGAGAACCGGAAATGGGTCGGGGGCGTGCGGCTCGCGGGCAGCCTCGAAAACTCCACGTTCGTTCTGAGCCACCAGGATCTGGAACGCAAAGTCGACCGGCAGTGGATCATCGAGCGCCAAGGCAACGAACGCCTCAACCCCGACCTCGATGCCCTGACCCGGACGCACACGCATGCCATCCACTACCGCCGGACCGTGCCGTTCAGCGAGACCATGAGCCTGCGGGCCCAACTCACCTACCGGCTGGACCGCACGGCCCTGCTCGCCACCGACCCGTTCAATGCCAGCCGGGACGACCTCTACTCCCAGGGCCTCGGCGGCACCGTGAGCTGGGTGTTCGACGACAGCCGGGTCCGGGCCCTCAACATCCGGAACGGCACGAGGGCCAAGGCGTGGTTCGAAATGCTCGCCCCCCCGGACGGCGACGGCGACATGCTGCTCGTGGCTGGGTTCGATGCCCGGCGATACATCCCGCTGTACCAGCGCATCACCCTCTGCCTGCGGGCGGCGGGCAATTCCTCCTTTGGCGACCGCCAGCTGATCCATTACCTCGGCGGGGTCCAGCAATCGCTCATCCCAACGGTCGACGGCGCCATGCCGTTGCCGGACGGGGAGTTCGCTTACCAGACGGCCGCCACGCCCATGCGCGGGTTCCTGCGGAATGCGCGGAACGGCACCAGCTTCGCCGTGGCCAATGCCGAGCTGCGCCTGCCGGTGTTTGCCACCCTGATGCCAAAGAAGGCGCTGACCCCGCTGCTGGAGCATTTCCAGGCGGTCGGGTTCTTCGACATCGGCAGCGCCTGGACCGGAAGTGACCCCTACGCTGACGAGAACGCCTTCAACAGCACGACCATCGAGCAGTACCCCGTGAGCATCACCGTCGACAACAACCGGGAGCCCATCATCTGGGACTTCGGATTCGGATTGCGGACGGAACTGCTCGGATATTTCGTGCGGGCCGACTGGGGCTGGGGCGTCGATGATGGCCTCGTCCTCGACCGCGTCTTCCAGCTCTCCCTGACCACCGACTTCTGATTTCCCCATGGACCTGACCTCCCTCCTCACCCTGCTCCTCATCGGCGTCGCCGCCGGCGTGCTCAGCGGGTTCATCGGCATCGGGGGCGGCCTGCTCATCGTGCCGGCCCTGATGTACTTCATGGGCCTGTCCCAGATGGCGGCGCAAGGCACGAGCCTCGCCCTGATGCTGCCCCCAATCGGGGCGCTCGCAGTGATGAACTACTGGAAGGCCGGGGAAGTGGACATCCGCGCCGCCTCCGTGATGGTGGTGGCCTTTATCGCAGGGGGCTACTTCGGCAGCCGCATTGCCCTGGCCATGGACCCCCTCAAGGTGCGCCTCGCCTTCGGCATCGTGATGCTGCTCGTCGCCCTGCGCATGATCATCCAGACTTCCCGCGCCCTGTGGACCCCGTGACATGCTGAAGAACGCCATCCTCCAGGCCGCCGCCCGGTCGACCGAATCCGTCCGTCGCCACCGCGGACACCTCCACCGCCACCCGGAACCCTCCTTCTCGGAAACCCGCACGGGCGCTTATGTCTCGGACGCGCTGACCGCGCTGGGCATCCAGCACAGCACGGGCTGGTGCGCCGACCGCGGAGCCGCCGGCATCGTGGCCCACCTGCACGGGTCCGAAACCGGCACCCGGCACCTCGCCCTCCGCGCGGACATGGACGCCTTGCCCATCCAGGAGGTGGACCGGCCCCATGCCAGTACCGTCCCCGGCTGGATGCACGCCTGTGGCCACGACGCCCACACGGCCTGCCTGCTCGGTGCGGCCGAGGTCCTGAACGCCACCCGCGAGCACTGGCAAGGCACCATCCAGCTGGTCTTCCAGCCGGGGGAAGAGACCCTGCCCGGCGGCGCCTCGCTGATGGTGGCGGAGGGTGCATTGGCCACCGATGCCCCGGAATCCGGCCCCGGTTCCACGGGAACCCGGACCGTCGACGGCATCATTGGCCAGCACGTCTATCCGCAATTGGACGCCGGCACCGTGGGCTTCCGGAGCGGGCCGTACATGGCCGCTGCCGATGAACTGCAGATCCGCATCGTCGGCCGGGGTGGACACGCCGCCCTGCCCCAGCGAACCGTCGACCCCGTCGTGGCCGCAGCCCATGTCATCACCGCCCTCCAGACGGTGGTCAGCCGCAGCTGCGACCCCACCCAGCCCGCCGTCCTCACCTTCGGCAAGGTCTCCGGCGGCCATGCGCGCAATGTCATCCCCGACGAGGTTGTCCTCGACGGCACCCTGCGGACCTACGACGAATCCATCGCCGAGACGCTCCGCGCCGCCATCCAGCGCGTGGCCGAATCCACCGCGGCGGCCTTCGGTGCCCGGGCGGAGGTCGACTTGGCCATCGGTTACCCGCCCGTCATCAACCATCCCGCCCTGACCGACCAGTGCCGCCGCCAGGCGGAAGAACTCCTCGGGGCCGACCGCGTGGTGGACCTGCCCTTGCGGATGACCGGTGAGGACTTCAGCTTCTACCAGAAAGTGGTCCCCGGATGCTTCTACCGACTGGGCACCGGAGGCGACGGACCCGGATGCCGGTCGGGATTGCATACGGCCGAATTCGACATCGACGAGGCGGCCCTCGAAACGGGCACCGCGATGATGGCCTGGTTGGCCGCAACGGGAAGTGTGGGGTGAAAGGCGTCAGTTCGCCACCTCGCTCATGAACTTGATGCGGACCAGCCGGATTTCCTCCTCGCTGTAGGCGTCCTCCATCTCCTCGAGCACCTCGGCCACCGTGCCCTGATCACTCTCCATGAAGCAGTCCCACAGCTCTTCGATGCTGTCCTCGTCGAGGTATTCTTCGAGCACGTAATCCAGGCCCACCTTGGTGCCGGAGGCCACAATGCCCTCGATGGCGTCGAGCAGCTCCTCCACGGAACACTTCTGGGAAGCCGCGATGTCCTCGAGGGACATGCGCCGATCGAGCTTTTGGATGATGTTCACCTTGCCGGCATTGCGTCCGGCGACGCTGCGGACCACGAGGTCCTCCATCCGCTCGATGCCCTCGGATTCGAGGTGCTCCTTGATCAGCGCCAGGAAGGGCGCTCCGAACTTCCGGACCTTGGAGGCCCCCACCCCATTGATCATGAGGAGTTCATCCTCATTGCAGGGATAATGCGTGGCCATCTCCTCCAGGCTGGGATCGGAGAAAATGACGAAAGGAGGCAATGACAGCCGTGCGCTCTCCTCCTTCCGCAGGCCGCGGAGCAAATCGAGCAGCGGCTCGTCCAGGGCCGCACCCGCCGCGGACGGCTCAGTGGTCCGGACGCGCATGCCCTTGTCCTTGTACAGGGTGAAATCCCGGGGCGTGTCGAGAAAGGCCTCTCCGGCCTCGGTCAACGACAGCACCCCGAATTCCTCGGTCTTCTTCTTGAGGAAACCCGCCAAGGCAATCTGACGGATGATGCCGTCCCACGCTTCAGCAGGGGCCATGTCCACGCCCTTTCCATTGAAAGCGGCCAGCTTCTCGCCGGCATACGTGGAGGTCTCCTGGGTCTCGTTGCCGAGCAGGACGTCCCGAAGGAACGCGCCGCGGTGGCGGCCTCCGGTCGCCTCGACCAGACGAAGCACCAAATCGACATGCTCGCGGCCCTCGTAGGCCTCAGGCGGGTTCCGGGCATTGTCGTCCATGTCCCATCCGGGACCGCTGGTCGGATCGAAGTCCTCACCGAAGTACTGGAGGATGTATTGCCGCCGGGAGGTCGGGGTCTCGGCATAGCCGGCCACTTCCTGGAGGAGTTGCAAGCCGATCTCGCGCTCCGCGATGGGCTTTCCGGAGAGAAACTTCTCCAACTTCTCCATGTCCTGCAGGCCGTAGAACGCGATGCAATGTCCCTCGCCTCCGTCCCGACCGGCCCGGCCCGTCTCCTGATAGTAGGCTTCGAGCGACTTGGGCATGTCGTAATGAATGACGTACCGGACGTCCGGCTTGTCGATGCCCATCCCGAAGGCGATGGTCGCGACGATCACGTCCACGTCCTGCATCAGGAACTCGTCCTGGATGCGCGACCGCTGGGCGGAGTCCATGCCGGCGTGGTAGGCGGCGGCGCGCACCCCATTGACCTTGAGTGTCTCGGCGATTTCCTCCACCTTCTTGCGGCTGAGGCAATACACGATGCCGCTCCGTCCACGGTTCTCCAGCGCGTGCTGGACGACCTGCCGCAGGGCCTCCACCTTCGGGCGCACCTCGTAGAAGAGGTTGGGCCGGTTGAAGCTGGCCTTGTAGACGTCGGCGTCGAGGATGCCGAGGTTCTTCTGGATGTCGTATTGGACCTTGGGGGTCGCGGTGGCGGTCAGGGCGATGATGGGGTACTCCCCGATGCCGTTGATGATGTCCCGGAGCCGGCGGTATTCCGGCCGGAAGTCATGCCCCCATTCGGAAATGCAGTGGGCTTCGTCGATGGCGAAGAAGCTGAGCCGGACCGACCGGAGGAAGTCTGCGTTGTCGGCCTTGTTCAAGGATTCGGGGGCCACGTAGAGCAACTTCGTGCGGCCCGTGGCCACCGCCTCCTTCACACGGACCATCTCGGCCTTGCTCAGGGAGCTGTTCAGATAATGGGCGATGTCGGGGTCATCCGAATGGCTCCGGATGGCATCGACCTGATTCTTCATGAGGGCGATGAGCGGGCTCACCACAATCGCCGTCCCCTCCTGAACGAGGGCCGGCAATTGGTAGCAGAGGGACTTGCCTCCACCCGTCGGCATGATCACGAAGACGTTCTTGCCGTCCATCAGGCTGTTGACCACCTGTTCCTGCTCGCCCTTGAACTGATCAAAACCGAAGAACCGGGCCAAACCCTCCTGCACGGAGGACCCCACCAGGGTCGAAGCATTCACGAAAGGGTCAACAGGCGTCTCCATCTAACTTTGGCATCATCAATATAGGGTCCCCGACCCGCTTCGGCACCTCATTTCACCCTGCGTTTTGCAAACAGAGCCCACCAATTCGTCATCGCCCTCCGGAACCGGCTCCGGACGGGATGCCGCATTGCGCACCCTTCGCCTCGAAGCCGAGGCCATTGCGGGCCTGGCCGAGCGACTCGGCGAGGACTTTGACCACACGGTTTCTCTCGTTCTCCAGCAGGGAGAATCGGGCGGACGACTCGTCTTCACGGGCATCGGAAAAAGTGCGGACGTGGCCCGGAAGACCGTGGCCACCCTGAACAGCACTGGCACGCCGGCTGCCTTCCTGCACGCCGCCGACGCCCTGCACGGCGACCTCGGCATGGTCGGCCAGGAGGATGTGGTCATCGCCGTCTCCAAGAGCGGGGCCACCGCCGAGCTGGTCCAATTGCTGCCCCTGTTGCAGGCCCGGCAGATTGCCCTCATCGCCATGGTGGGACGGACCGACAGCCCGGTCGCCAAGGCCGCCTTGCACACCCTCGATGTGGGCGTGAAACAAGAGGCCTGCCCGCATGATCTCGCGCCCACCACGTCGTCCGCCGCCCAACTCGCGATGGGCGACGCGCTGGCGATGGCCCTGATGGAAGCCCGCGGATTCAGCAGTGAGGATTTCGCCCGGCACCACCCCGGAGGCAGCCTCGGCCGCCGTTTGCTGCTGCGCCTCGGCGACCTCGTGGAGGACGCTTCCCGTGTGACCATCGCTCCGGATTGCGGCCTCCGGGACGTCGTGCCCGCCGTGTCCTCCGGGCGGGTCGGTGCCGTCGCCGTGCTCGACGGGACGGAACGGATCCTCGGCATCGTGACCGATGGCGACCTGCGTCGGGCACTGGAACGGGACCCGGCCGAGTGGGCCACCCTGCACGCGGAGGCGGTCATGAATCCCACCCCCCATTGCCTCGACCAGGACACCCTCGCGGCGGACGCCCTGCAGCGCATCGAGTCGGAGCGCATTTCGCAGATCGTCGTCACCGGGACCGACGGTCGCTTCCTCGGTTTCGTGCACCTCCACCAATTGATGGACGCGGGCATCCGCTGAGACCACTGCAGTCATGGCCCAAGAAGACGCACAGCAGGACATGGGGTTCATGGACCACCTCGAGGAATTGAGGCGGCGCCTGTTCTTCGCCCTCCTCGGCATCCTCACCGCGGCCATCGTGCTCTTCATCGCCAAGGACTGGGTGTTCAACCGGCTCATTTTCGCGCCCCGGCACCCCGACTTCATCACCTTCCGCGCCTGGTGTGCCCTCGGGCATCTGACCGGGGCCGGCGACCGGTTGTGCGTCACGGAGATCAATTACGAGCTGATCAACACGACGATGCTCGGCAACTTCTCCGCCCACATCCTCGTCTCGGCCATCGGAGGGTTCATCCTCGCCTTTCCCCTCACCTTCGGACAGCTCTGGCGGTTCGTCAAGCCGGGCCTGCACGGCAACGAGACCAAGGCTGTGCGCGGGGTCACCTGGGCCGCCAGTTTCCTGTTCTTCCTCGGGGTGTGCTTCGGCTACTTCGTGATCGCCCCGCTCAGCCTCCAGTTCCTCGGCCATTATGAAATCGGCGACGTCCAAGCCCGGATTGCCCTGATGAGCTACCTCAAGACGGTGGCGAGCATCACGCTGGCGGCCGGTCTGATCTTCCAGGTGCCGGTCGTCATCCACTTCCTGGCCAAAATGGGGCTCGTCACGCCGGCCGGGTTGAAGACGTTCCGCAAGCACACCCTCGTCGTGACCCTGATTGTCGCGGCCATCATCACCCCGCCGGACATCACCAGCCAGGTGCTCGTCTCCCTGCCCGTTCTCGGCCTGTACGAAATTGGCATCCTTCAGGCCCGCCGCATCCAGCGCCGCCAGCAGGCCGAAGAAGGCACCCGTCCCCCTGCCGCATGAAACTGACCGCCCACGCCATCGTCAAGCAATACGGTCGCCGCAAGGTGGTCGATGAGGTCGGTTTCGAGGTCGGAACCGGCGAGGTCGTGGGCCTCCTCGGGCCCAACGGGGCCGGCAAGACCACCTCGTTCTACATGGTGACCGGACTCGTCCAGCCCGACGGGGGCTCGGTGACCCTCCTCGACGACGAGGGCATCACCCATGACCTGACCCGCGAACCGATGTACCGACGCGCCCAGCGCGGCATCGGCTACCTGCCGCAGGAAGCTTCGGTCTTCCGCAAACTCAGCGTGGAGGACAACATCCTCGCCGTCCTCGAACTGCACCGACCGGACCCGGCCGACCGCACCGCACGCCTCGAGGAACTGCTCGAGGAATTCGGCCTGACCCACGTCCGGAAGAACCGGGGCGACGTGCTGAGCGGAGGAGAAAAGCGCCGAACGGAAATTGCCCGGGCCCTGGCGGCCGACCCCCGCTTCATCCTGCTCGATGAGCCCTTTGCCGGGGTCGACCCCATCGCCGTGGAGGACA
>WTID01000064.1 GCA_011522855.1 Flavobacteriales bacterium | reverse complement strand
GGTTTCGCCCAGTCCGACCATGGACAGTTCGAAGGACAAGACCCACTCTGAGCACTTCAGGTCGGCGGTGGTCTTGCCACGGCGTTCCAGCCTCCGTTGTTTGGACGCACTGATGTCCCGGTTGCACCGCTGGGTGGGGATGCCGGTGGCCGTGTAGAAATGCAGAGGCCAGATACGGATGCCCGTGGAATGGCTCCAACCGGAATCCCATTTCCAGCCTCCCCCCACCTTGGCGGTCACGAGGGAAGGAAAGGCCAGGCCGAATTGTCCTTCAAGGAAGGCGTTGTTTCCGATGAACATGCGCCTTCCGGCGAGAAGGGAGGTGCCCGGGAAGAGGGCGCCGGAAGACAACCCGTCGATGGCAGCCAGTCCCCAGTTGGACTCGATGTAGCCTTCACTTCGGGCTTCACTCTGTGCCTCACTGATCATGGTGAAGCCGAGGAGAAGGAAGAGGAGGGCGGTGAGGCGGAGGCGCATGGAGAGTGGACTGTCCAGAAAAGATAGGAGAGGACGGGTGGGCGCTGTGATTCAGTCTGTGGGCGTCAGCGGTCCGTTTGTGGACGGATGGAGGCGACGGCTGTGGTGTGGGCCTCGATGTCGGCGCGGTCCATGCGCATTTTCCGGAACTGGCCGGCGTGATAGAGCGGCGCCTGGTTGTCGTAGAAGTCACTGAAGACGTTGCCGGACTGGCCGGTGGGCAGGATGCTTTCGGCGCCGTCCACATCGGCGAAGTCGATGCCGATTCGCTTGGATGGTCCGGAGAAGATGGAGTAGTCGACGTCCCGCTTCAGCTTGAACTCGTATTTGCACAGGGCGTCCTTGGCGGCCGGCAGTCCGTAGGGGCCCACGTTGAGCCAATCGCCGAGGACGGGCACATCCGTCATGGCGTGTCGGTGGGTGGCGGTGTGGAGCCGGTCATAGCGCCAGGCGTCCACGTCTGGTCCGAGGGCGATTTCGAGGTCCTCGTAGGCTTTGATCAAGGCCAGACCGAGCACCAGGGCCGGCCCCTCCTTGAGGTCCGTTCGTACGTCATCCCACCAGGGGGAGTTTGCATTGGCGAGGAGACGGGGGAAGGTGTTCTCGCTGACGATGGTCCGGTGCCAGGTCTCGAATTTCTCCGGAGCGGTCTCCGGGCCCGCGGCCTGCTCAAACTCGTCGTAGTAGGCCCCTTCAATCGCCCGGTACATCCAGCGGTAGTAGAGGGTGGGGGCGATGTCGCCGGCGAGGTGGGTACCGTCCCAATCGCGCAGGTGCGCCACGGCGGCTTCGACGTCCTCGTCCAGGGTGCCGGAGCCGATGTGGTCCAGCATCATCGCGCAGTTCTTCCGGTAGACGGGCGAATGGTGGTCAAGCTGCAGTTCTTGGGCCTCGGCGAGCGTCCAGTTGTCCTTGGATTCGATGGCCTCGATGATGCCTGCCCCGCGGGTGTTGCCGGAGTAGTAATGGCCGGGGTGGTATACCCCCTTCACGCTGTCGGGCGCGTTGTTGGCTGAGTAGACATAGCCGGCGGGTGGATTGACCGATTGAGGGTTCATGGCGAAGGGGTGCCAGCCCTGAACCTCATTGGCGGAGTCGGTGCCGTCGATGGCGGTTTTGGTGTCCACGTGGTCCGGTCGAATGGGAAGCTTGGCACTGGCCCACCAGGCGATGTTGCCTTCGTCATCGCCATACATGAGGTTGATGCCGGGGGCATGGATGAGGGCGGCGGAGCGCTCCATGTCGGCGATGTCATTGGCCCGGGAAAATCCGAAGAAGGCCTCGTGGATGCGGTTTTCCGGATACTGGGTGAAGGTCCACCACATGGATACGGAGTCCTCGATGAGTGGCCCGTGGTGCGTCTTGCGGAGGGTGAACGTCACCGGCTCTCCACCGGCCACGTCAATGGTCTCCTCCTGCAGTTCCAGGTCGCGCCACTCGCCGTCATGCAGGTACCGATTGCCCTCGATGGTCTCGCGGTAGAGGTCGATGTCGTCGTTGACGAACATGGTGATGCCCCAGGAATGGTGGCGCGAATGGCCGATGGCGGGGAAGGGGAGTCCGGCGAGGTGGTTGCCGTAGTACTCGACCTCCGGGCAGACGATGTGGGCCTCGTACCACACCGACGGTTGGGCGTAGGCCATGTGCGCGTCGTTGCAGAAGATGACCTCGCCGCTGGCGGTCCGGTCTCCTCCGATGACCCAGGCGTTGGACCCCAGCCATTGCGGCACGGGGCGCAGCGCATCCATCTCGTGGACCAGCGCGGAGATGCCCGAGATGTCCGTCATAGACCCGCTGGGAGAGGGGACATCGGCAGAAGCGGTCACGGGCATCGGGGTCATCAGCGAATCCCACCGCGCGCGGGAGGGGGACCCCGTGTCCGGGATGCGGGTGAATCCGTCTGGTCCGAGGGCCAGGTCCGCCATGTAGGCCGGATCGAAATTCTGCTTCATCCAATCGAGGATGGGCTCGGTCTTCAGGTGGATGGCGAAGCTGTACGCCATGAATCCCGTGGCGCAGTAGATGTCCTGGGTGTCGAACGGCTCGGGGTCTTGGCCGAGGAGGACATACTCCAATGGGGTCCGGTCCTCTTCGATGAAGCGGTTGACGCCGGCGAGGTAGGCGGCCATGCCGTCCTGGATGCGCTGGGGGCCGTTGGCGAGGAATTCCGCCGTGACGCGGTTGGCCGCCTCGCGCATGCCGAGAGTGCGCAGGTATTGGTCGTTGGGCACCATGTCTTCTCCGAGGAGGGCAGACAGCTCCCCGCCACCGGCCCGGCGCAGCAGGTCCATCTGCCAGAGGCGCTCGGACGCGTGGACGTAGCCCAAGGCGTGCAGGGCATCGGGTTCGTTCT
>WTID01000297.1 GCA_011522855.1 Flavobacteriales bacterium | reverse complement strand
GGAATGCGGTCGAAGCCGGTCTCCTCGCTGGAGGTGATGGCCTGGGCCGCGCCCATCTTCTGGGCCTCCTTCAATGCCTTCTTCGCCCAGGTTCCGGTCACGGCGTAGTCCATGCTGCTGCCATCCGGCGTGAAGTTCATGGCCGTGGTGAGGAAGCCGAGGCTGGCGCCGCCCTGCAGGAACAACACCTCGTAGTGGTCGGGTAGGTTCAATTCGCTCCGGACGAGGCTGCGCGCCTCCTCCATGACGTCGACGAAGGCTTTGCTCCGGTGGGAAATTTCCACCAGGCTGAGGCCCGACCCGTCAAGCTCGCGAACGGCATCGGAGGCCTGTTGCATCACGGATTGGGGCAGGATGCAGGGGCCGGCGGAGAAGTTGTGGATGGTCTGGGTTGAAGTCGACATCATGGTGCGAAGTTGCCTTCAAAACAACCGGCGGCCTCATTCCGTTCAATTCAGGTTTGACCGCGTTTTCCACACGGTGGACGCGGCCGGTCTGCGTCCTCAATTCGGGCACTCGTCGCCCTTCAACCACTCAAGGTATTGGGCCTTGTACCGCGAGCTGAAGAACAGGTCCCCGAGCGAGGGCATGACTTCCGGCCGGGTGATGCGGGCCACCTGCACGATGGACATGCGCCTGCCGTCGTCGTCAAACAGGTTGGCGATGCGGCGCACATCGGGAATGGACAGGCAGTGGCGGCGCAGCCACGGCACGGCAGCGTCCAGGCGTTTCGATTCGAAGGGGAGGTCCCCGAGGTCCCGGAGGAGCTGGTTCACCTCATGGGTGGGGGTGGTCGGAAAACAGCCGGATTCAAGCGGTCCCCATGGCGCGCGGAGGGTGTCTCGGACCAGGCGGAGAGACAATCCGGAGGAGTCCAGGGCCAGTTGGAATTCCGCACTGTCCACCCAGGTGGGCCAGGGGGCGTCGAGTTGGACTTGGGCGGAGTCGGTCCGTGCCCAGGCCAACAGGGCGTCGGATCGAGAAATCCGGGTCCAGACCGTGTCGGTTTCGCCCTCCGGATCCTGCCCACCAAGGCGCCACTCCACGTCAACGGCCATCGAGTCCGCCAGGGTCAGTCCGCCCCGGACCCAAAGGCTGTCCCGCTTCGACATGCCCCATCCGTCGGCACACAGCAGAAGCTCAAAGCCCATGACGAAGAAGGAGAGGAGTGCGCGGTGCATCGGGCCGCGAAAGTAGCACGGGGCCCGCTCAACGGGGGTCGCTGGACGCCCAACGCTTGCGAAGTGCAGTGGAAGGCAGGCGCGTGGCCAGTTGGGCGAGGAGGTCGTACGGGCCGACCCGCAGTCCCTGAGGCCGCAACCAGGCCAGAGCGAAGGCGCCGAGGACCATGCCGCCAGCGCCGAGCAGGAGATGGAGGGACCAGTGCAAGGCGTCCGCCAGCAGCAGGGCCGGGACGGCGCCGAGGAGGGCGGCGAGTCCGACACGCAGGCCGGGGAGGGACAGCTTCAGGAGCATGACCCATTCGAAGCGGATGCAGCGGCGGGTGAGCACGAGCATCGCCACGGCCTGGACCGAGGTGGCCACGACCATGCCGAAGCACAGAGCCTCCAGTCCGTCCTTCGCTCCGTACCAGGCGGACAGGCCGACCATGGCGCAAAAGCCGGCCTTGATGACCGAGGCGGGGACGATGGCATCGACCGCGCGCACGACGGCATCACAGACCTTGATCCAACTGCGGAACAGGATGGCCAGCACCAGGATGCGGGCATAGGGAACGACCCCGAGCAGGGTGGAGCCGACCAGGGTCAGGACGACGTCCTCCATGAAGAGCTCCAGCAGGATCACTCCGGGGATGACGAGGGTTGTGACCACATAGGTGCCTCCGTAGAAGATGCCGCGCAACCGCTCCTGCTCGTCCTGCGCGCCGCTCATGCCGCTGAACAGGACGCTGTCGGAGAGCTTGCCGAGCACGGTGACGGGCGTGTTCATGAGGTAGACGCTGCGTTCATAGAGGCCCACCGTGGCATCCTTGGCCGCAGGCAGGAACTTGTCGAGCACGAGCAGGTCAAGCTTGGTGGCGGCGTAGTTGAGGAAATTGAAGACGGTGCTCGCCGCACCATACCGCAGCAGACTCCCGGCCTCACGGACGTGGGGCCGCAGGGAGACGCGCAGGCCGGTCCGCCACCAGTAATTCAGGCCGAGCAGGGCGTTCTGGACGAGCAGGGCGCCGATGTAGGCGTAGACCCCCCAGCCCTGTGTCGCGGCCCAGATACCGAAGAGGGCGGTGCCGAGTCCCATGGCGAGCAGGGAGGACCAGAACAGGCTCCGGAAATCCATCCGCCGGATGAGCAGGGAGCGCGGGACGAGGGCCACCGAGGCAATGAGGAAGCTGAAGGCGACCCAGCGCATGACCGGTTCCATGTCCGGCTTCTCGAACCAGCCGGCGACGGCCGGTGCCGTGAAGTAGACCAGGGCGCAGAAGGCGGCCCCTTGGAACAGGGAAAACCAGAAGGCGGCCGAGACCTGCTTCCGGCCGAGGTCCTTTCGTTGGATGAGGGACGGGCCGACCCCGAGCTGGGCGAAGATTTCGAGCAGGCCCGCGAAGCCGAGGACCACACCGACGAGGCCCCATTCGGACTCGGAGAGGAACTCCCCGAGAACACGGACAAAGGCGAGCTGGATGAGGATCTGGACCCCGACATTCAGGGTCTGCCATTGGACGGAGCGAGAAAAGGTGCCGTCCTGGCCCTGGCTCATTTGGCGACGCTCACGGCCCGGGTCTCCCGGATGACGGTCACCTTGACCTGGCCCGGGTAGGTCATCTCGTTCATGATGCGCTGCGAGATGTTGAAGCTGATCTGCTCGGCCA
>WTID01000239.1 GCA_011522855.1 Flavobacteriales bacterium | reverse complement strand
CCACGACGCTCATGGTCGGCATCTTCACCTCGCTGTTCAGCGCCATCGTGCTGACCCGCCTGGTGTTCTTCACCCGCATGGAGAACAAGAAGGGCATGTCCTTCTCCTCCAAGATCACGGAGAACTGGTTCACCAACACGGCCGTGCCGTTCATCGCCCGCCGCCGCCTGGCCTACATCGCCAGCGCGCTGGTCATCGCCGGTGGTTTCGCCAGCCTGTCCACGAAGGGCCTGAACTACGGTGTGGAATTCACCGGAGGCTCCACGTTTGACGTCACGTTCGAGCAGCCGGTCGACATGGAGGTCCTCCGCGGCTCCCTCAGTGCAGCCTTCACCGAGGACGGCACGCCGGGCAACCCGATCGTCCAGACCAAGGAGAGCGATCGGAAGGTCCGAATCATGACCAACTACTTGATCGACAGCGAGGCCGAGAACCAGGACGAGCAAATCCAAGGCGCCCTCAAGAGCGGCCTCGAGTCCGCTGGTGCCGCCGGATACACCATCGACCGCTACAACAAGGTCGACGGCACGATCAGCGACGATTTCCGCCGCGGCGCCACCAACGCCACGGTCTTCTCCCTGATCGTCATCTTCCTGTACATCTTCATCCGCTTCCGCAAGTGGCAGTACGGCCTCGGCGCCCTCGTCGCCATGGTCCACGACGTGCTGATCGTGCTCTCGCTCTTCAGCATCTTCTGGGGCATCCTGCCGTTCACCATGGAGATCGACCAGGCGTTCATCGCCGCCATCCTGACGGTCATCGGTTACTCCATCAACGACACGGTGGTCGTCTTTGACCGCATCCGGGAGTACTTCGGCCTCTACGGCACGAAGAAGGACCGCAAGGAGGTGTTCAACCTGGCCCTCAACAGCACGTTGAGCCGGACGATCAACACGTCCCTCTCCACGTTCGTGGTGCTGCTGACCATTTTCCTCTTCGGAGGGGACAACATCAAGGGCTTCGTCTTCGCCCTCATGGTGGGGGTCGTGGTCGGTACCTACAGCTCGATTTTCATCGCCACTCCGACGGTGGTCGACCTGAGCCGGGACACCGCGAAGGCCTGATTGACGACCCAACCGATTTCAGAAAGCCCCGCCCTCGAGCGGGGCTTTTTGCGTTCCGTCCACAAAGAAATTTGTGAGCGTACTGTATAATTCACGTTGAGCGCGATGTACAGATAGATAATACTTATCCCATTCAAACAACTCTCGGTACTTTGCTAATGCCAAATTCTGTACCGATGCGCCTCCTGAACGCTTTCGCCGGCTTCTGCCTCCTCATGGCTGCCGCCATGACCTCCCCGGTTTCCGCCCAGTGTCCCCCGGATACCGAGGATCCCGTGATCACCGACACGCCCGCCAACATCACCGCATCCGCGGAGGCTGGACTGTGCGGCGCCACGATTGACTGGACCGTTCCGACCGCCACCGACAACTGCGAAGTGACCTTCTTCGGCGCCAACCAGGTGCCCGGGGACTTCTACGCTGTCGGCATCACGACCGTGACTTACACGGCGATGGACGCAGAAGGCAACATGGCAGCATCCAGCTTCACAATCACCATCTCGGACGATGAAGACCCCGTCATCTCCGATGTTCCCGGCGATTTGAGCGCGAACAACGACACGGACAACTGCAGCGCGGTGGTCACGTGGACGGAGCCCACGGCAGACGACAATTGCGGCATCGCCACCCTCACCAGCGACCACGACTCAGGAGACGCCTTCCCGGTGGGCACCACCACGGTGACCTACACGGCAACGGACGTGAATGGCCGCTCAGTAACGGCAAGCTTTGATGTGACGGTGAGCGACACTCAGTCCCCCTCCATCACGGGCACTCCGGCAGACATCACGCAGACGGCAGACCCCGAGACCTGCACGACCAACGTCACCTGGACTCCTCCAACGACAGCAGACAACTGCTCCACCACGCTGACTTCCAGCCACAACCCGGGAGACAGTTTCAGCGTCGGAAGTACGACCGTAACCTACACGTCCACGGATGCTGCGAGCAACGTGACCACCTCCTCCTTCACGGTGACCGTAACCGACGATGAGGCACCGCTCATTGCCCAGAAAACCGACATCAGCCAGAACAACGATGCCACCAACTGTTCGGCGGTCGTGACCTGGACCGACCCGGCCGTCAATGACAACTGTGCCACCGGCACGTTGACCCCGGACATCGCCAGCGGCTCCACCTTCAATGTGGGCGTCACCACCGTGACGTATACGGCCACCGACGCCAGCGGCAACAGCTCCACGATGTCCTTTGACGTGACCGTCACGGACAATGAACTCCCTGTCATCGCCGGCATGCCTGCGGACATCACCCAAGCCAAGGATGCTGGAAGCTGTGATGGGGTGGCCACCTGGACTGCGCCGACGGCCACTGACAACTGCACGCTCGCCACACTGGCCTCCGACATCAGCAGCGGAACCACGTTCGACCTGGGACCGACGACAGTGACCTACACGGCCATTGACATCTATGGCAATACGGCCACGGCCAGCTTCACCGTCACCATCACCGACTCTGACTATGACGGCGATCTCGATGGGGATTGCACGGACCCGGACATTGATGGAGACGGAGCATTGAATGCGGCGGACTCCGACGATTTCAATGAAAACGTCTGCTCCGACACCGACATGGACGGTTGTGACGACTGCTCCAGCGGTTCGTACGACCCCGCCAACGACGGCACCGACTTTGACGGTGATGGTCTGTGCGACCTTGGTGACCCGGACGACGACAACGATGGCGCCCTCGACGGTGCCGATTCCGACGACAACGACGCCAACGTCTGCTCCGACACCGACATGGACGGAT
>WTID01000068.1 GCA_011522855.1 Flavobacteriales bacterium | reverse complement strand
TTCCTCTGGTACAATGCGTTCCCCGCCCAGGTCTTCATGGGCGACACGGGCAGCCTCGCCCTCGGCGGCATCATCGCCACGTTCGCCATCGCCATCCGAAAGGAGCTGCTGATCCCGGTGCTCTGCGGGATTTTCCTCATCGAGAACCTGAGCGTCGTGCTGCAGGTGGCGTGGTTCCGCCACACCAAGAAGAAGCACGGGGAGGGCCGCCGGATTTTCCGGATGTCGCCCCTGCACCACCACTACCAGAAGGGCGGCATGCCCGAGAGCAAGATCACCGCGCGCTTCTGGATCGTCGGCATTCTGCTGGCCGTCGTCACCATCGTCACCCTCAAGGTCCGCTGATGTACGACCGCGTCACCATACTCGGAGCCGGCGAGAGCGGCGAGGGAGCAGCCAAGCTGTGCCTCGGCCTCGGCGCGTCCTGCCGGGTGACGGATGCGGGCGCCGTGAAGGCCGAACGCAAACAGCGGCTCCGCGAGCTCGGCGTGGACGTGGAAGAAGGCGGGCACGACCGCGAGGCCCTGACGGCCTGCGATCTGCTGGTCAAGTCTCCTGGCGTCCCGCCCACGGCACCGCCCGTCCAATGGGCGCGTGAAGCGGGCATCGAGGTCATCGGCGAACTCGAATTCGCCGCCCGGCACACGGCCGGCCGAATCGCCGCCGTGACCGGAACCAACGGAAAGACCACCACCACCGGATTGCTCCATCACCTGCTCGTGACCGGCGGTCTCGATGCCGGGTGCGCCGGCAACATCGGCGACAGCTTCGCCGGCGCCGTGGCCGAGGCCCGCCAGCGGCCAGAAGGCGACCGCGACATCTGGGTCGTGGAGGCCTCCAGCTTCCAACTCGAAGACACCGTCGAATTCCGCCCGGACGTCGCCCTCCTTCTCAACCTCACCCCCGACCACCTCGACCGCCACGGCGACGTCGACGGATACGGGGATGCCAAATGGAACATCACGTCGCGCCAGACGGCCGACGACCACCTCATCGTCAACGCCGACGACCCCGGATTGCGCGCCCTGCGCAGCCGACGCAAGACGGCGGCGACGGTCCACGAAATCACCGCGGACACCCCCGCTGCCGGCCGACCGGCCACCGCAGCCCATTCCCTTGACACACAACGATTCACATTCCCCAACCCCACCCTCACCATGAGCATCCAGGAACTCGCCCTCCAAGGCAAGCACAACCTCTACAACTCCATGGCCGCCGGCGTTGCCGCCAGGCTCTTTGACCTGAATGACGCCGAGCTCCGCGAAGGCCTTCAGCACTTCCGGAACCTCGAGCACCGCCTCGAGCGCGTGGCGGACGTCAACAGCATCCGCTTCATCAACGACAGCAAGGCCACCAACGTCAACGCTGCGTGGTACGCCCTCGACAGCATGACCCGCCCGACCGTCTGGATCGCCGGTGGCGTCGACAAGGGCAACGACTACACCGAGCTGATTCCTCTCGTCGGAGAGAAGGTCCACACCCTCATTTGCCTGGGCAAGGACAACGCCAAGCTCAAGAAGACCTTCGGCACCGCCGTCTCGCGCATCCTCGAGGTGGAAAGCGCCGAGGAGGCCGCCATCCTCGGATACAACGTGGCCCAGCCGGGCGACGCCGTGCTCCTGTCTCCGGCCTGCGCCAGCTTCGACCTGTTCTCCTCCTACGAAGAGCGGGGCCTCCGCTTCAAGAGCGGCGTCCGCTCCCTCTGAGATGACGGGCCGGTTCGCCGATTTCCTGTCCGAACACCTGCGAGGAGACCGCGTCATCTGGGTCGTGGTCTTCCTGCTGGTGCTCACCTCCATCGTCAGCGTGTATTCCGCCAGCGCCACCCTTGCGTGGCGTGCCGGCGGCGATTCCCTGGGCGTCCTCTTCAAGCATTCGGCCTTCCTCGGGGTGGGGATGGTCGCCATGTGGGGCGTCCACCGGATGAAATTCGCGTGGTTCTCCCGCCTGAGCCAATTGGGCATTCACATCTCGCTGGGGCTCTTGCTCATGGCCCTGCTCGTGGGATCGGAGATCAACGATGCGCGGCGCTGGGTGGACATCGCCGGATTCCGTTTCCAGCCCTCCGACATCGCCAAGGTGGCGCTCGTGGCCTACGTGGCGCGCATGCTCGACCGCAACCGCCTCATCCTGCATGACTTCCGCAAGGGCGTCCAACCGATCCTGCTCTACATCGTCGCCACCTGCGCCCTCATCCTGCCGGCCGACTTCTCGACGGCTGCGCTGTTGGCTGCGGTCTGCTTCCTACTGATGGCGGTCGCCGGCGTCTCCACGCGCAACCTCGGCATCACCGCCGGGCTCGGCGCAGGCAGCATCTTGGCCGTGGCCGGACTCGGCGCCATCGCCCCCGGCCTGTTTCCCCGCTTCAACACGTGGGTCGCAAGGGCAACCGGCTTCTTCGGTGGAGAAGGCGGTTCCGACACGACGCAAATTGACTTCGCCCTGCAGGCCATCCACCAAGGTGGCCTCCTTCCGCAGGGCCCCGCTTCCGGGGTCAGCCGCAATGCCATGCCAGTCGCCTATGCGGACATGATCTACGCCTTCATCATTGAGGAATGGGGCCTGATTCTCGGCGGCTTCGGCCTCGTGCTCCTCTACCTCATCCTGTTTTCCCGGGCCATCCGCATCGGCACCCGGTGCCCCCGGCCCTTCGGAAGTCTCCTCGCCATCGGGCTGGGGCTCATGCTCACCTTCCAGGCCATGGTCAACATGGGCGTCGCCGTCCAGCTGCTGCCCATGACCGGCCAGCCCCTGCCCCTCGTTTCCATGGGCGGCACCTCCATCGTGGTGACCTGCATTGCCCTCGGCATGATCCTGTCCGTGAGCCGTTCCCTGACCGACCCGGAAG
>WTID01000036.1 GCA_011522855.1 Flavobacteriales bacterium | reverse complement strand
CCGGATGTCGCTGGTGTAGTCGTATTCGCCACACTGGTCGGGGTAGTCGGCGCAGATCCAAGAGGACAGGGCGCCGGCGATGGTGGAGAGCGTGACGTCGTAGGCGTCGTTGTCCGTGACGTGGGGCACGTGGCCAGCCCCGTCAATCGTGGCAAAACAATGCGTCAGGCCGATCTCTTCAGCATGTTCATGCAGGATGGAACTGCCATCTACTTCCGTGATGGGAAACCCGAGCAGGGAGACGTCTCCGGTGCCGTAGGGAACGGTGCCGTCGTTTGTCCCATGCACCGAGACAATGGAAACATTACCCGTTTCCATCCAGGCGGTGTCCTTGAGGGCACCACAAATGTTGAAGATGCCGGCCACGTCTGAACTGACTCCTGGATTGCCGGAGTCTCCATCGAGACCACCGCCCATTCCCGGTTCAGTCTGGTCAATGCTGATGGGGACTTCAGACTCCTCGTCTACGTAGGCGTGGTGAAGGGCAAGGAACGCTCCGGCGGAGATGCCGCCCATGAAAATCCGGTCGGAGTCGATTCCCCAGGGGTTGTTTTCCTCTTCAACGGATTGGCGGAAATAGCGAACGGCTGCTCGACCGTCGTGTACCGCGCGCCACACGGCCTTGATGAGTTCATTCTCGAGGTCAAAGATGTTGGCATAGTCGATGCCCAACCGGTAGGAGATGCTGGCCACTGCATAGCCCATTCGGGCAAAGTCCTCGCACAAGGGAACGACATCCATTCCATTGTTGGAGCCGCTCAAGAAAAAGCCCCCATGGGCGATGATCAGAAGAGGCCGGTCTGTATTTCCGTTGCCCACCGCCTCGTAGAAATCAAAGTCGAGTTCGGTTTCAATCCCAATCGCGTCAATGTTGCTGCCGTAGACATGGCCTTCGGACACCGAGACGTTGTCGAATGCGGAGATGTAGCGGTAGCGTTCCCCGTCACACTCGGCTTGGGCGAACAGTGAGGAAGAGGCCGACATGGCGGCCAGAGCGACGAGGGCGGGAAGGAGTCGAAGGGTCATTGGCTTCGGTTGCGATTCGGTTGCACTGCGAAGCTAGCGACTCTTCCGGGCCGGGTCCACCACGTCTCAATCCAGCATGCAGCGGACGGAGTAGCCGTTGTTGCGGTCGGAGTAGGACGAGTGGAGGTGTTCAGCTACAATACAACCCACATCCTTCCATTGTGACGGAAGGCCCTGACTTTGAGTTAGGATGGCGGTTGGCTCAGGAGGTGCGCTCGACGGGCCAGGCGTCGGGGTAACCGCTCATCCAGTTGAACGGTAGGTCCTCCGCCTGGACGAGGCAGGCCTCGAGGTCGCGCCGGATACCGGCTTCGTCGAGGTGTTGGCCGATGAAGACCAGCTCCACTTTCCGGTCTCCGAAAAAGGGGTCCCAGTTGGCTTCGATTTCCTTCTGGTTCTCGAGGAAGACCATGGAGTCCGCGCGCTCACCAAAGGACATGCTGGCCCACCAGACGCCGGCACTGTCGGTGCGGATCGAGCCTCCGGCCTGCCCCCAGATGAGGGCTTGGTCGGGCCGTGAGGCGATCCAGAACAGGCCCTTGCTGCGGATGATGTTGGCGGGGAACCGGTCGTGGAAATACGCCCAGAACCGCTCGGGGTGGAACGGGAGGGAGGACCGGAAGACGAAGGAGCCGATGCCGTATTCCTCGGTTTCCGGGGTGTGCTCCTCCTTGTTGAGTTCCGCAATCCAGCCGGCGCTTTCTTCGGCCTCCTCGAAGTCGAAGAGCCCGGTGTGCAAGATGCTTTTCGTGTCGACTTCGCTGAAGTTGGTTTCCACGATGCGGGCGCCGGGATTGAGTTTTTTCAATGTGGAACGCAAGATGCCGAGGTGATCGGCGTCGACGAGGTCCACCTTGTTGAGGACGATGACGTTGGCGAACTCGACCTGGTCGGTGAGCAGGTTGACGATGGTCCTGTCGTCGCCAGCGATGTCGGTCAGGTCCCGGTCCGTGAGCAACTCCGGGCTGCCGAAGTCGCGGAAGAAGTTGGCGGCGTCGACCACGGTGACCATGGTGTCCACGTAGCTGAAGCGGGACAGGTCGATGCCGTTGTCCTCGTCCACGAAGGAAAAGGTCTGCGCGACGGGGATGGGTTCGCTGATGCCCGTGCTTTCGATGAGGAGGTAGTCAAACCGGTCTTCCCGGGCGAGGCGTTCCACCTCCACCATGAGGTCCTCCCGCAGGGTGCAGCAGATGCACCCGTTGCTCATTTCCACGAGCTTTTCCTCGGTTCGGGACAGGGTGTTCTCGCTCTGGACGAGATTCGCGTCGACGTTGACCTCGCTCATGTCGTTGACGATGACCGCGACCTTGAGGTTGTCCTTGTTGTGCAGGACGTGGTTCAACAGGGTCGTCTTGCCGGCGCCGAGGAAGCCCGACAGGACCGTTACGGGGAGCTTGCCATCAACCATGGACGATGCAGTTGTCGTGGTCGCAGCATCCGTACTTCATGTTGTACAGGTGCAGGCCAATGAGGCTGAAGGCCGAGGGGTACTTGACCCACTCGGAGAAGAGGGCCGGCGCGAAGTTTTCGGCGAGGATGGCCGCGGCCAAGGCGATCCAAGCCGCCCGGAGGCCCCAGCGCAGCCAGGGTGTGCCCGAGGCTTTGACGGCCCGGAGGACGGCCACGGCCGACACGAGCAGGAAGGCAAAGTCGATGGCGCGCCACCACGTGGGGGCGGCGCTGCAACAGGTGCTGGCACAGGCCTGCGCGACAAACAGGAACGGCGTGGCCACACAGTGGATCATGCACAGGAAACTGGCTGCGGCACCGACGGTGTCGGCCTTGATGGAAAACGAACTCACGCGGGTCTGGATTGGGGGAGCGAAATTACCCCC
>WTID01000024.1:10234-11535 GCA_011522855.1 Flavobacteriales bacterium | reverse complement strand
TCACCTTCTCCGACCCCGACCGGATGCACCTGGTCGGAGGGCACTCCGAGGTCCATCAGGTAACGGGCGGCCGAATTGGCACGTCGCTCACTCAACTTCTGGTTGTAGCGGTCCGAACCCCGCGCGTCGCAGTGGGAACGAAGTTCGACCTCGATGCCGGGCCGGTTCTGGAGGAACTCAGCCACAAGGGCGAGGGCGGGCTTGGCCTCGTCCCGCAGGTCATAGCTGTCGTAGTCCCATCGGATTTCGGGCAGTTCGAAGCGGTCTCCTTCCCGGATGGAGCTGGCATACTCGTCGTCCCTCAATTCGCTGGTCGGGACCAGCGCGATTTCGAGCCGCATTTCCCGCACGAGGGGGTCAGCTGGCGTCGTGATCTCGAGGTTCCGGGCGAAGTAGGTGTCCATCAGGGCTTCCGCACGGTAGGTCTTGCCGTGGGGCAGCTTGAGCTGGAACAGCCCGTTCATGTCGGAATTGAGGGCCACGGCGCTGCCGTCGACCACGTCGAGCAGGTTGATGGTCGCGTTGGGAATGGCAGCCCCGGTGATGCTGTCCACCACCATGCCTTCCACGAGGAGCGGGCGCTCGACGATGTTGAAGTTGAAGAGGCGGTCGTAGCCGAAACGGTCGGAGGAGACTAGGCCGGACTTTCCGTCGGGGTTGAACGTCAGGGCGAAATCGTCGCTCTGGCTGTTCAGCGGGTAATCGAGGTGCATCGGCGAGCCCCAGTCTCCGGTGGAGTCCCGGACGGAGAAGAGGATGTCGAGGCCGCCAAAGGTGATTTGGGCGTCGGAGGCAAAGAAGAGGGTGTCGTTGCCCTTCATGGACGGGAAGACGTCATCGCCCCGGCTGTTCACTTTCGGCCCCATGTTGACAGGGGGGTACTCCCAGGTGGTGCCGTTTCGGCGGATGTACCAGAGGTCCATGCCGCCTTGTCCCCCGGGCATATCACTGGAGAAGTACAGCCGGCTTCCGTCCGGGCTCCAGGCGGGGTGGGCAAACATGTTGGCGCCCTCGCTCAGGCCGATCTCGACCACGCGCTCCCATTCTTCCATGCCTTTCCGGGCATAGAACAGGGTGGTGTTGTTGACGTCGGAATCGTCGGTGAGGAGCCGTCCGGCCTTGTCGGCTTCGTGGTTGCTCCGTGTGAAGATGAGGGTGCTGCCGTCCGGGGACACGGCGGCCATGCCGTCGTGGTACGGACCGTTTACCCCAGGGACCAACTGTGGCGTGCCGCCGGAGGCGGGCATCTGGTAGAGGTCGGTGTAGCTGAGGTCGGTGTAGGGGTCCTTGGCTCCATTGCG
>WTID01000024.1:8212-10134 GCA_011522855.1 Flavobacteriales bacterium | reverse complement strand
ACGGAGGCGTAGCCGATGCGGTCATCGTCCGTGGCGTCCGGCAGGGAAACCAGAACGGAATAGGCCGCCGCCGCTTCCTCGTTCTCGTTCACGAGGGCGTGGGCACGGGCCAACTTCCGATAGGCCTCGGCCTCGGGGTCCCGCTGGACGGCTTTGCCGAAGTGGTGGATGGCGTCCTGGTACCGCAGTTCATCGTAGGCGGCCTGGCCTTCTTCGAGGTGGAGGGTGGCACACCCGGAGAACACACCGGACAGGACCAACACCCAGGCGAAGAGAGGCAACGATTGGATTCGAAGCATGGAGTGACGCTTAGAAATAACGGGGTGAACGCTTGGCCGTGATCCCCTGGCCGAAGTCGAAGCCAATCAGGAGCTCATTGGAGCCGGTGGAATAATCGCGGATTTCGCTGAGGGTGAAGTCCCGGGCGTATCCGATGCGGAGCTCGGGCGTCACCTGGATTTCCATCATGCCCACGATGCCGTCGCCGGTCCGCCAGCCGGCTCCGACCCAGATCTTCTCCTGGAAGAGCGCGTGGATGTTGAGGTCCAACTGGGCGGGTGCCGCATTGACGGCCTTGACGAGGAAGCTCGGCTTGAGCATGACCCCGTCGGAGACCTGCATCACGATGCCGGCCGTGGCGAGCATGTGGGGATCGACCGTCTGTGCATTCGGGCCGAGTGTGGTCAGCGTCGGAATCGACACCCCGAGATAGAACCGCTGGAGGTGGTAGTACATCCCGAAACCGAACCGGCCGGATTGGGTAATCTGCTGGTTCTCGCTGTAGTTCGGGTCGCCGGGATCGGTCGTCTCCGCGGCGAAAAGATCCGCCCGGGTGTTGGAGAGGCCGCCCTTCAGGCCGAAGGCAAGCCGCCCCGCGCCCAGCCGCATCCGGTAGGCGAAGTTCAGCGACACGTCGGTCTGGGTGGTCAATCCAATCTGGTCGTGCAGCATCAGCACGCCCACCCCCATGCTGTTGTTGCGCAGGGCGCCATCCACGGCGACCACGCTGGTGGTCGGAGCTCCGTCGAACTGGCTCCACTGGCTCCGATGCAGGAGCGAGCTGGAGGTGTAGGGGTGCGAGCCCGCATAGCCGGGGTTGATCAGCAATCCATTGAACAGGTACTGGCTGATCATGACGTCCTGCTGGGCCTTGGCTTCCCCCATGCCGGCCCCAGTCAGGAGGCCGCCGAGGGCGAGCAGGAAGGCGAGGCGCTGAAGGGAATTCGAATCGATGCGCATCACTTGTCGTTTCTCAGGTCAACGTACTGGCCGAGCTTCCGCTCTCCAAGCCTCAGCAGCACGAAGTAGGTGCCATCGACGAGGGTTTCTCCGCTGTTGCTGCGGCCGTCCCAATCGTTCCGGTAGGGCTCTCCGGCTGGCAGCGAATAGACCTCGTTGCCCCAGCGGTTGAAGACCATGAAATGCTGCTGGTCGGCCGGCCCCCAGTCACATGGCGGGTAGGTCGTGTCACCCTCGTCCACTTCTGAGAGGTTGTCGATGACGAACACATCGTTGTAGCCGTTCGTACCCGGGCTGAAGGCGTTGGGCAGGATGAGCTCGGGCTCTTCCACGATGATCACCTGCACCACCTCCGTCTTGTTGTCGCAGTGGTCGGTGAGGCTCCAGGTCCGCTGGACCGTGTAGTTGTTCTCTCCGTTCTGGGCGAGGATGGAGTCACTGTAGGTGATGATGATCTCGTCGTCCGCCGCGCAGTTGTCATCGACCTGGTCGAAGGGGAACTCATCGGTCACCATGGACGCCGTGATCGGCATCTCGTACTCGGGAACCTCGAAGGCGCAGAAGTACGGTCCCTGTGAATCGAACGCGGTCGACATGGAGGGGCCTTCGGTGTCGATCACCGTCAATATGTGGACGAAGACCGTTTCGTTGCCGTCACAGTCGGTGAAGGTGTACGTGTCCGT
>WTID01000024.1:0-8112 GCA_011522855.1 Flavobacteriales bacterium | reverse complement strand
CAGGCGTCGGCATAGGTCGGCAGGTTGACCGGGAGAGGCGAGCCGCACTCCAGGGTCACTGAGTCGAGCCCGAGCACGAGGACTGGGGCCAGCGTGTCCACCACGTGGACCATCTGGCTGGACAGGGCCGTATTGCCACAGGCGTCCGTGGCGAGGAAGGTGCGGGTGACCTCCCAGGCCTGCGGACAGGCGCCGGGGAGACTGTCCACGGAGAACAGCTCGACCGTCACGGGGTTGCTGCAGGCATCCTCGGCCATCGGCAGGTCCGTCGGCAGGGCTTCGTCGCAGAGGATGGTCACCTCCGGCATCAGGTCCGTCACCGGAGCCACCGTATCGATGACCTCGATGGTCTGTTGCTCCTGGGCGGAATTGCCGCACGCATCCGTGGCCGTGAAGGTCCGCACGAGCGTGAAGGTGCCCGGGCACTCGGTCATGAGGGTGTCCACCTGTGCGTTGAGGTTGACCTCGGTGCAGGCGTCAAAGGCCGTCACGTCGTGCTCCGGGAGCTCCGCACCACAAGCAATGACCGTGTCCATGGGGAGGTTGTCCAGGACCGGGGCGACGGTGTCGATCACATCCACGATCTGGAAGGCGGTGCTTTCGTTTCCGCAGAGGTCCACCGCGTGGAAGTTGCGGCGGTAGCGCTCGACCACGGGGCAGGGGTTCTCCGCCTGGTAGGAGAAGTCGTCATAGCTGCCGGAGTAGGCTGTCCAGAGCTTGACCCGGCCGGCCGCAGGGAGATCATCCGGTAGCTCGACGCTCAACACGTCGAGGCCGTCGATGCGCAGTTCGAGGGTGGTCTCGCCGAGCTCCACCTCGACCTCATACCACTCGCCCTGTTGCATCACGGCGTCCGCCGTGGCCTCGAGGCCGAGTCCGGTGATGGAGATGCCGGGGGTGTCGGTTCCATTGGGCCGGAGGCTGATGCCAATTCCATTGTCAGACAGGTTGTCTCCAGCAAGCAGCTCGATGCCGTTGTCGCTGATGAAGTTGTCGGCGCGGGCCATCACGCGGTAGGTTCCCCGGCCGGCCACCACGTCGGGGTGGTAGAAGTTGTGCGCATCATCTCCGGCGAAGTGGAGCATGCTGAGCGCGCAGGACCCGTCAAAGGCGTCGTTCGTGATGGAGATGGTGCCGCCTGTGGCGACGAAGCCGTCAAGGGAGCAGGACTCGAAGTCCTCCATGAAGCTCGTTCCGAACTCGATGTCCAGCGTGTCGACCGTCGACCAGAGGCTGTCTACGGAGCTGCAGGCGTCCATGGCCATGGGCATGCCGGTCGGCAGGTCCGCGCCACAGGCAATCAGGGTGTCCGCCGGCACCATGTCGAAGACCGGGCCAATCGTGTCAACGATGGAGATCACCTGGACCTGCGAGGTCGTGTTGTCGCAATCGTCGATGGCGGTGAAGGTGCGGTACAGGATGGAGTCCCCGGGGCAGTCTCCGGCCACGATGGAATCGTTCCACGAGACACCGAAGGGGCAGAAATTGTCCTCGGCCGTGGCCATCCACTCAGCCGAATCGGTCGGAAGGGGCCACACCTCCTCACAGGACAGGACGGTGTCTTCGGGGAAGTAGACGAAGGTGGGCGGAATGGTGTCCACCGCCGTGATCTCCTGAACGTACGAGATGGTGTTTCCGCTCTGGTCCTCCAGCTCGAAGGTGAGGAAGACCACGAATTCGCCGATGCATTCACCCTCCACAATGGTGGTGTCGGTGGCGCCTTCGCCTTCCGGACCGACCACGTTCGGGTCACAATTGTCCGTGGCCTCGGGCTGGATGACGAGGTAATCCTCCCATTGGTCGCAGAGGATGGTCGTGTCCGGCGGCAGGTAGGTCCACGTCGGGGCGACGGTGTCGATCACGGAGATGACCATCGTGTCGGTGGTCGTGTTGCCGCAGAGGTCGGTGGCGGAATAGACCCGGTCCAGGGTGAATTGGTAGGGGTAGAATCCGGAGGTGACGGAGTCGGCAAACGTCCACGTGATGCTGTCGGCCGGGCTGCAGGCGTCCGTCGGCTCGATGTCGAGGGGCTCAAACTCGTCCCAGAAGTCACACGCGATGGTGGTGTCCGGCACGCCGAACTCGGGGCCCGTTGTGTCGACGAGGGTCACGACTTGGAAGGTGTCGGTGCTGTTGCCACAGGCGTCCGTCAACCGCCAGGTCCGGGTGAGCTCCTGATTGCAGGGCTCGCCATCGACCACGTCCGACAGCACTTCAAGGCTGAGGGCGCTGCCACAGTCATCCTCCACCACGAATTCGGCGAGGTCGGCCGTGTCGGGCAGGGATGTGCAGTCGGCCGAGGCCAGGGGCGGCAATTCCAAGAAGGTGGGGGCTTCGAGATCGTGGCGCTCCACCGTGTAGGAGACAAGGTGATGTCCACAGGAAGACCAAGCCATGGCGTGGCGCTCCAAGGACGCTACGACGGGACACTCGAGGTCCACCGTGGTCTCGTCGGTCAGGTCGGCGTTGACGTCACCCGTTCCGGTGACGGGGTTTCCTCCCATCACACCGCGGTACCAGAACCAGCCGCTGATGCCGAAGTTCGTGTTGCGGTTGTTGGCGCCATCGGCTCCGAGCTGAAATCCGAAGAGGCGGGTGACGGGCATGTGGTCGAGATACAGGACATCGCCTTCAAAGGCACCGGCTCCCTCCAGCCGGCTCAGGGTGTCGACGACCTCGAAGAAGGTCCAATCCGTGTAGGCCATGAGGCCCAGGTCGTCTTTGGGGAAGCGGCCCTGGGCCGTCCAGCTGTCGTAGTCCTGACCGTACTGCAGGAAGAGGTCCACGTCGAATTGCTGGTCGGGGTCCGTGTCGTTCACCACGCGGCCCGTGATCCGGCCCGTGCCATTGGCGTAGACGTTGAATTGCACCCCATCGGCGCCTGGAACGAAATGGTCACTGGCGCCGAGGCCCATGGCTTCGAAGTTGCCAAGCCAGAGGGCCCAGTCGTCTCCCGGTCCGTAGGCCGTACCGAGTGAGTAGCTCACGATGCTCTGCTCGTCGAGCTCCACATGGGGCGTGTTGTCGATGGGCGCGTCGTCACAGCCCGCGGCGGCCGGCAGGTCAAAGACCGGCAGATCGGCCGTGCAGTCGATCATCAGGTCCGTGGGGACGGGATCGAATGCCGGGAGGCAGGTGCTGTCGCAACCCTCCACCAGGAACTGCTGGGAAAAGGCAAAACTGCTCCAAATCAGGAGCGTGCCGGTCGTGAGAATTCGTGCAGGCATGACACGTGACATTAGGGCGCGGACAAAGGCCGCCTGAGGGAGGCGACCGACCGAAACGCGAACGTAGCGAATGTGAGTCATATAACGTTTTCAGCTTGATTTCGGTTCAAGCGCTGAAAACAGACGACTGGCAGGCTTAACGAATATACGAACAAAAGAAATAAATCGACAAATAAATTTTCAATTCGTCGAGGAAAGGGTGGGTTCAGCCGTAAAATTCTGACTGTTCGTCTTTCAATTTACGGCCCTGCCCAAGAGGTGGTGGAGGGCGATGCCGCAGGCCACGCTCACGTTGAGGGATCCTGTTTTTCCCTGCATGGTGATGGTGGCATGGAGGTCGCATTGGGCCCAGCTTTCGGTGGAGATGCCGCGTTCCTCGTCCCCCAGCACGAGGCACGCGGCGTCCGGAGCCATGCAATCCAGCAGGTCGCGGTCCGCCTTCTCGCTCAGTCCGATGCGCTCGAGCCCGCACTGGCCCAAGTAACGCAGGGCCTTGGCGGTGTCCGGAACCCGGGCAACGGGCAGCCGGAGCAGGGCGCCGGAGCTGGTCTTGACGGCATCCTCGTTGACTGGAGCGGCATGGTGGTCCTGCAACACCAGGCCGGTAGCACCAAAGCACTCGGCTGAGCGGGCGATCGCCCCGAGGTTCCCCACATCCGTCACCCCGTCAAGGACCACGAGAAAGACGCGCTGCCCCGATTCGAAGCCCTGCTGGACCAGCTCCTCGATCGGCGTAAAGGCGATGGGCGAGGAGAAGGCAATGATGCCCTGGTGGTTCTTCTTGGTGATGCGGTCAAGCCGTTCGCGGGGCACGCGTTGCACGGGAATCCGACGCGCTCGGAGCGTCGACAGGAGCTGCCGCGTGCGGTCGTCCCGATTGTCCCGCTGGATGAGCACCCGCGCCAGCTCCAATCCCTCCTCGAGGGCCTCGAGCACGGGGTGCCACCCGATGATCCGGTCGTCTTGTTTTTTCGGTCTGGGCCTCATCGTTTCCTCACTTTTCCCCGGCGCCAACTGCCGACCATGGCTTCCCATGGGCTGCGGAATCCGGGATACCGTTCCAAGTCGAATGCGTTGAAGTCGTCCCCGCGTTCCCGCCGGGAGAAGCGGAAGACGAGGGCGTTGACGTCCCCCTCGTCCCCATAGATCCACGTCTCGCCAATGCGGTCCCGGCGGACGCGGTCCGCATGGCCGAAGATGATGTGGACCATGCCGCGGTCCGTGCACCATCCTTCCTTGAGTCCGCTGAAATGGACGTTGGCTTCCCGGACCCGGCCGTAGTAGGTGGCGATGAGCTGGCGGGCCTCTTCGGGGTCCTCCCCGAACTGGAGCCAGAATTCGTCCAGGGCGCGCTTCGGATCCCGCGCCGTCCGCATCGTCTGGTATTCGTCGCGCTTGGCGATGTAGCGCGTGGCGCGGATCATCTCGTCGAGGTCGCGCATGACCGGGAAATGCGGGCGTCTCCCGGACACCAGGACGGGGCGGGGGCCTCCGGGTGGAGCCCATCGATGGATGCCCGGTCCACCGGCCCAGGTCAGGACCCTCCAGTCGTCCCAGTTCCCTTCCGGCAAGCGGAGGTCGTCTCCGTCGGTGGGCGTCAGGGGGAGTTGCCGGTCCGTCTCCTCTGGGAAAAGCAGCTCGGCGACACTGCGGTCCAGGAAGGGGGCCGACGGAAAGGAGTCCACCGGAGCCAGATGCCCGTGTTCCCAGAACCCCGTGGCGAGATCAGCGGGGACGAGCAACCCCATCCGGCGCCCCGAGGGGAGGACATGGTCCCAGGCGGGCGCCCCCGTGGTGGGGTCGAAGGCCAGGGTGCGGGCCGGGGCATCGGGAGACCAGCCGTCCATCAGGGTGGAACCGGTCACGTCCGCTCCTCGGTGCAGGTCCCGTACGGTGTGCACGATGCGGAACCGGCCCGTGGCGAGGGGGAAGCTGAATCGGGCGATGAGGTCATCGGCCTCGGGATCGGGCATGCCTTCCCATCGGAAGCGATGCAACAGGGTGGGGGGCGCCTCCCCGGTTCCGGTCTCCGGCCATTCGAGGGGATCGACGATCAGTTCGACCTCGATGGAATATCGGAAGGGCGCATCGAGCCCCTCGCGCAGGTGGAGCAACTCGTGGGCGGGGAGCCGGACGAAGAGGGTGGCCGAATCGGCCCGGTGCCGGTGCCAGGCCAGTTGGGGATGGTGCGACAGGGACTCCCATTGGTAGGGCTTCTGTGCATTGGAACCGAGCCGTTCCGGTGTCGAGCACCCAGTTAGGCCGCCGAGGCCGAGCAGGACCAGCATCCACGTGCCCGGGGCCAGGCGCGACCTGCGTCCGGCAGACCGTCTGCCGGAATCGGAATCGGAAGGAGCGGACATCATCGGGGTGCAATTTGGAGAGGAAGCGTGTAACCTTTCCGGATTCATGCCCGTAAGGCGGAGTGTGTTCTGCACGAATCCACATCCTACCGTCATGAAGAACGTCAACCTCTGGGCTGCGGCCCTCTTGATCAGCGTCGGCCTCAGCAGCTGCGCACTTTCCTACCCTTACTGCGATGCCTACAATGGCGTCGAGTTCGAACAGGCCCCTGCGGACGAAGCGTCCGCCCCGACCGAGGCCGGTTTCGAACACTGATCGCCTCAGGCGAAGTCAATCCGGATGTCCTGACGGAGGTCCGGGTGCAGGGACAGGGCCACCGGACAGGCCAGCGCCTCCTCGCGCAGCCAGTTCCGGTCCGCCTCCGTTCCCCCTTCCAACGTCACGGTGAGCCCGACCGCGATGCGTCCGACGCGTCGTGGATTCGGGCTCATCTTCTTTTCCGTCTCCGCCGTCATCCCCAGGATTCGGAGGTCCCGGCTGGCCGCGCGAAGTCCCAGTATGGTCATGATGCAACTGGCCAGGCCGACCGCCACGAGATCCGTGGGAGAGAAGGCCTCTCCGCGTCCGCCGTTGTCCTTCGGGGCGTCCGTCAGGAGGACCTGACCGTTGCCTTCGTGAACCGCGCGCGTCCTCAGGGGTTCAGGATAGGTGAGTTCGAATTTCATCGTGCGCTAATTTCGTGGGATTGATGCGCGTTTTCTCCATGATGATCCGCTTTCCTTTTTCCTCCTGGACAATGGCCATCGCCCTGCTCTTGTGCACGGCGCCGGTCGTGTCGGGGCAGGAGGCGGGCAGAGGTGGGGACAAACCGGAGACGGTGTTCACCCACCGGTGGGAAATGGGCATGACCCTCCACACCCGGGGAATGGGCGCCCACGTTGAGCTGGGAACCTACCGCGGGGTGGGCAAGGTGAGCACCTGGTCCCTCGAGGTGGCCAGCATGAAGCACCCCAAGGAGGTGCGGAGCTTCAACCCGGTGTACGAGCAGGCCAAGAGCTACGTGTTCGGCAAGGTCAATGCGGCCTACATGGCCCGCCTCGGTTGGGGAAAGCGCACAATCGCAACCCCCAAGCTCCGGAACGGGGCCGTGGCCATCGGCTGGAAATATGCCTTTGGCCCCTGCGTGGCCCTCACCAAGCCGGTCTACCTCGAAATCGGGTACCCGGACATCCCGTACAGCTACGTGCTCATCGAACGGTACGACCCGAGCATCCACGGAACCGACGACATCTACGGCCGGGCCGGCGCACTGAACGGCATCCTCGAGATGCGGCCCCAGCCCGGCGCCTTTGCCCGGGTCGCCATCGACTTCGAATACGGAGGGCAGCGGGAATTCCTGCGCACGGCTTCGGTCGGGGCCAACCTCGACGCTTTCCTCACTCCGGTGGAGATCATGGCCCCGTCAACCGGCCAGAACGACCGCCTGTTCCTCACCCTGTTCGTGCACTGGAGCTTCGGACGCCAACAATTCAAGACATGACCCAGGCCAACCCGACCCCGGAAGGCGGCACGGACCGCCCCCGCCGCACCAAGCCGCCCTGGCTCAAGGTCAAACTGCCCACAGGCGAGGCCTACCGCAAGGTCCGCAGCCTCGTCAGCGAGCACAAGCTCCACACCATCTGCGAGAGTGGAAACTGCCCCAACATGGGCGAATGCTGGGGAGAAGGGACGGCGACGTTCATGATCCTCGGCAACGTTTGCACCCGCTCCTGCGGCTTCTGCAACGTGTCGACCGGGCGCCCGGATGAGGTCGATCCCTTCGAGCCTGGCCGCGTGGCCAACAGCGTCAAGCTGATGGGCGTCAAGCACGCCGTCATCACCTCCGTCGACCGCGACGACCTGTCCGATGGCGGAGCGGAGATCTGGGCACAGACCGTCCGGGCCATCCGCCAGCAGAGTCCGGGCACGACCCTGGAAACCCTCATTCCTGATTTCGCCGGAAAGTGGGAGAACCTGCAGAAGGTGATCAACGTCGCCCCCGAAGTCGTCAGCCACAACCTCGAAACGGTGCGCCGCCTGACCAAGCAGGTGCGCATCCAGGCCAAGTACGACCGAAGCCTCGAGGTGCTCATGCGCCTCCGGAAGGCGGGCATCCGCACCAAGAGTGGCGTCATGCTCGGGCTGGGCGAGACCGTCCAGGAGGTCCGCGAGACGATGGAAGACCTGCGTTCCGTGGATTGCCAGGTGCTGACGCTGGGCCAATACCTCCAGCCGACCCCCAAGCATCTGCCCGTGGCGGAGTTCGTGCACCCCGATACATTCGACATGCTGCGGGAGGAGGGTCTGGCCATGGGCTTCATGTTCGTGGAAAGCGGACCGCTTGTGCGCTCGAGCTACCACGCCGAAAAGCACGTGGTCTAAGGGTCGCCGCCGGCGGTTCATGCCCCTTGGACCCTCCGGTGTGCCGGGTCGTCGAACCGGTTCCCGTCGGCCGGTGTTCCTTGCTTAAATTCCGCCTTCCTATGAACGGGAACCGAACCACAATGAAGAAGACTGTCTTCCTTTTGGCCGCTGCCGGACT
>WTID01000209.1 GCA_011522855.1 Flavobacteriales bacterium | reverse complement strand
GGTCCACGCCTGTCCTTCGGTGAGGCTGTTGAGGAGCGTTTGGCGGACGCCTTCCCGGTCGACTTCGGCCCGAGCCGCCCGCAGGATCTTCGGATGGTGGGTGGGCAGGAGGTTCTCTCGTCCACTCATCAGTTCCTCGTGCAGTTTTTCGCCGGGCCGGAGCCCCACGATGTCGATGCGGATGTCCTGGCCTTCGACGAGGCCCGCCAGTCGGATCATCCGGCGGGCCAGATCGGCGATGCGGATCCGTTCGCCCATGTCGAAGACGAAGATGTCGTCTCCGGCACTGGTGGCCGCGGCTTCCATCACGAGTTGGACGGCCTCCGGGATGGTCATGAAATAGCGGGTCACCTCCGGGTGGGTCAGTGTGACGGGACCGCCGGCTTGGATTTGTCGGCGAAAGAGCGGAATCACGCTGCCGTTGCTGTCGAGGACATTGCCGAAACGGGTGATCACGCACTTCATGCCACCGCCTTCGCCAAGACTTCGGACGACGAGTTCTGCCATGCGCTTGGACGCTCCCATGACGCTGGTGGGGTTGACGGCCTTGTCCGTGCTGACGAGCACAAAGCGGTCCACGCCGGAGGCCTTCGCCGCCTCCAGGACGGAGGCCGTGCCGAGCACATTGGTCTTCCACGCCTCCATCGGTTGGGATTCCATGACCGGCACGTGTTTGTAGGCGGCCGCATGGTAGACGATGTGGGGCCGGAAGTCCTGCAGGAGGGCCTTCATGGCCGGGCGGTTGCGGACGTCGCCGATACGGGTATCGAGCCGGGAGGCATCCCCATCGAGGCGCGACAGGGCGAGGAGCCCGAGGTCGTGCAATGGGGTCTCGGCCATGTCCAGGGCAAGGACGGATTCAGCACCCCGCTGGAGGGCCTGCAGGACCAGTTCCGATCCAATGGAGCCGGCTCCTCCGGTCACCAGAACCCGGGCGCCCCGGACCTGTTGGGCGATGGCGGAGGAGTCCAGCTCGATGACTGGACGACCCAACAGGTTTTCGATGCGGACATCGCGAAGCTGACCGGCACTGAGTTCTCCCTGGATCCACCGCTGGGCAGGCGGGACATCCATCACGCGGAGTCCGGCATCGAGGGCGGCGTCGATGACCTCGGCCTTGCGCGCCGGATCGAGGGATTGGATGGACACGATGAGCCGCTGGGCGTCCACATCGCGGAGGACGCGGGCCGCATCATCGGCCGGGTGGATGGGAGCCCCGTCGATGCGCTTGCCCTGTTTGGCGGGGTCATCGTCGAGGAAGGCGACCACCTTGAGGGTGTCTGCACTCGGGCGTTCGACGGCTTGCTTGGTGATGATGCCGGCCTCGCCCGCGCCGAAAATCACGACGGGCGTCGGCCGCGCGGTCTGGAACCTCTCATAGACGGAGCGGACGGTGATTCGGAATCCGATGAGCAGGATGGACGAACCGAGCAATTCAATGGCGATGACGCTCAGGGGAATCGGGTAGGGGCTGCCCATGCTGTGGGCGGCGAGATCCTGGGCGAAGAACAGACCGGTGCCTGCGGACAGGGCGAGCAGCACGCGGCCGGCGTCCCGGGTTCCACTGAACCGGATGATGCCCGCATAGGTCCGGAAGACCAACATGGCCAGCGCCCGGATGATGAGGTACGCCGGGAGGAAGTTGCGGGCCGCGATCAATTCGTGTGCCGGGGGATCGAATTCGAAGCGGATGGCATAGGCCAGCCCCAGGCCCACCGTCCCGAGGCACAGGTCGAGGCAGAAGATGGCCCAGCGCGGGACCAGCTGGGGACGCGAGCGCAATGTGTGCAACAGGTTGATCATCCGCGTCGGCAAGATACCGACAGGGCTCCGGGCGCGTTACTTTCAGGTCTTCGATGGTGGTGCGATTCCTTCTTTCCGTCCTGGTGCTTCTTGCGGGCGGCGTTTCCGTGGGTACCCTCAGGGCGCAGGACGAGCCCATTGACCTCGTTTCCATTGAGAAGCGGGTGATGGCGTTGTCCAAGACCGTCGAACGATTCGACCGCGATGCGTCCCGGTTCCTGGAGAAGGAGCTTCTTCCCGCCTTGCTGTCTCCGTCGGCTGACCCGGAGATCCTCACCGTTTTCGAAGCCCGGCTGGACCGCATGGAGGAGCTCAACATGGGCCCCTTCCCCGAACAGTTCGGGTACGTGCGCAGCGTGCAGGCCGCCTTGGTGGGCGACTCCCTGCGGATTCCCTTCTCTGCCTGGGATGCGGCCGTGGCACGTTCACTGGAAGGACGTCGGAGTGCACGGGACTTCCAGCCTCTGATCGTCCTGGGCAAGGACCTGTTGCTCGACGGCATTTTCCACCGCACCCAAAGTGTGGCGTGGGAATTCGAGGGCGCCATGGCGATGGCCCTCCCGGATGACGGTCCGCCCCGTCTCGTCCTCGGGCCCAGTGGGACGCTCCGTGCGTTGGCCAAGGGCGACACCTTGGAGGTGCAGCGTACTGGCGGCCATTACGACCACGGGGCCGAGCGGTTCGAAGGACGGTCCGGTCGGGTGGACTGGGGCCGGTCCGGGTGGAATCCGGAGCGGAACTTCGCGGATTTCGATGCGTTTTCGATCCGCTTGAAGACGCCGAGCTTGACGGTGGACTCCGCGCGGTTCACGACGGAGCTGTTTCCAGACCCCCTGCTCGGGCAATTGACCGACAAGGCCAGAGCCCGCAAGCGGGACGAGAAGACGGGGGAGGCGCTGGATGCGGCGCGCTATCCACGCTTCGACACCTACATCAACCGGCTGTCCATGCCGGACATTGTGCCCGGGGTGGATTTCCAGGGCGGTCTGACGGTGCGGGGTGCCGAGCTGCAGGGCAAGGGCACCGAGGAGGAACCGGCCGAGTTGGATTTCCGCCGGGCGGACAGCG
>WTID01000109.1 GCA_011522855.1 Flavobacteriales bacterium | reverse complement strand
ACGAATGCGAGGTGGAGTTCGAGTTCGAACAGGCCCTCGATGAGGATGGGGTGCCCCTGCCGTACAACATCGTCGCCTACGTGGACGAGCCCGAGGCCGACACGTACTACTTCTGGAGCTTCGGTGACGGCAACGAGTCCGACGAGCCGAACCCGACCCACATCTACGATGAGGTCGGCAACTACGAGGTCTGCCTGACCGTCACGCAAATGGTCGGCAACTTCCTGGAGTGCACGGCGACGCACTGTGACACGTTGATGATCGACATGGACGGTCTGGTGCGCCAGCAGCTGGTGCTCAACATCCTGTTCCCCGGCCAGACGATCAATGCCGTGGTCGAGCAGGACCTGATCCTGGACGTGCATCCGAATCCCGCGGCGGACGCCTTCCGCATCCGGGCGGAAGCCGGCATCGAATCCGCCGTGGTGCGAACGATGGATGGCCGTTGGGTGGGCCGTTGGGTGTCCAATGGGCTCCAGACCGTGGAGGTTCCGTGCCATGCATGGCCCACCGGGGCCTATGTGCTCGAGGTGCGGACCGCAGAGGGCGTGATGCGCAGCCGCGTGCTGGTCCAGCACTGAGTGATCGCCAGCTGAAATGCGGGAAGTCATCCTCCGGGATGATTCTTCTCGCGTGAAATCCTGTCAAGTGGAGGCTACTTGGATGGGTGCCCGGAAAGCCGGGTGTCCATTCACCTTCAATCCACTTGCCCATGACCTTCATGAATCCCAAGCACTGGGGCGTTCTCCTGTGCTCCCTCCTCATGATGGGGTCCGTTTCCGCCCAATCGGTGGAATACCCCTTCAACCCCGACAGCAACGGGGACAATCTGATTTACACGCCAGACCTCCTCGATGTGCTGGCCGTCTATGAAACCGAGTTTGACCCGGATCCCATTACGGTGGACGGGATCACGCTCGAGGAATATCTGATCCAGCTCAACGAAGCGATCGAGGCTGTTGAGGCTGGAACCGCTGGCGCGGACGGTGCTGATGGCGCCGACGGCCAGGACGGCATCGGCATCGCGTCGATCACCGACAATGGCGATGGCACCCTGACCATTGCGCTCACCGATGGCACCGCGGTCATCACCGCCGACCTCACAGGACCGGCCGGCGCGGATGGCGCCGACGGGGCCAACGGCGCGGATGGCGCCCCGGGTGCTCCCGGAGTCGACGGCCAGGATGGCAACGGGATCGCCTTCGTCACCGAGAACGGAGACGGAACGTTCACCCTCGTGTTCACCGATGGCACCGCCTTCACGACCGCGGACTTCACAGGTGCGGCCGGCGCCGATGGTGCCGATGGTGCTCCGGGTGCTCCGGGCGCGAACGGTACAAACGGTGAGGATGGTGACGACGGAACGGATGGTGTGGGCATTGCCCTCATCACCCACAACGAGGACGGCACCTTGACCATCGAACTGACGGACGGGACCACCGTGACGACCGAGGACCTCACCGGTCCGGCCGGTGCCGATGGCGCCAATGGAACCAACGGGTCCAATGGCGCACCCGGCGCTGACGGCGCGGATGGTGCCGACGGTGCGAATGGCGTCGGCATCAGCACGATTGGCCTGAATGGGTCGGGTGCGCTCGGCGTGCAGTTGACCGATGGGACGCTGCTCAACCTCGGATGCATCCTCGATGAGGATGCGGATGGCATCTGCGACCAAGTCGATGCCTGTACCGACACGGAAGCCGCGAACTACAACGTGGGCAATGTCGCTTGTGAATACAACAAGTGGTACATCCCGTTTGTCCTCGGCGCCGGTCCAGCAATCCTCGCCACGTCGACCCCGTTCGGATACCGCGAGGCCCACTTCGACTGTGTCCAGTCCGTCGTGGATGGCGATTCCTACTGCATCGATGCCGTGTGGGATGGCCTGTGTGAGTCGGATTATCTCAACTGCGTGAACTCCCCAGAGGTGCACCTCGAGCGGCTCGATTACGCCGTGGGCGACATCGGCCCGGCCGGCGGCATCATCGTCTATGTGGACACCTTTGATGTGCACGTCGGGTTTGATTACCTCGAGGCGGCCAGCCACGATTTCGTGGGCGTCACTGCCTTCGGGATGTCCACCGATGCTTTCGATCTGGAGTGCAATTCAGATGCGATCCTGCTGATGGATTCCAATTCGATGTCGGATGCGAAACAGGTCGGCGAAGGGGAGGTCCTCGCTGATGAGTCCGAGGACGACGCTGCCTTTGCCATAGGGGCCGGTGGGGGTGGTGATGCCAGTCTGCCGGAAGGCTACCGTGTGCGCAATGCCGGGGGCAAGGCCATTGGAACGGGGCTGATCAACACTTTGGAGCTGGCGCGCTACAACACCTGCGCCCAATCCACTGCCAAGCAGGTACTCGCCTTCCAGCAGAACGGGTACCGCGACTTCCACATTCCCAGTCTGTGGGAACTCAAGGTCATGGCCCAAGCGCTCTACGACCTGCCTACCGAGGAGATTGTTCTCGTCGGTGGCGGTGGTGGAGGCGGTGATGGCGGTGATGGCGGGGTCATCACCCATTCCGTCTTGGCCGGCTACTACTGGAGCTCCTCCGAATTTGATGCGACCCGCGGTCAAGGGGCGTTAATCATGAATTTCGGAGCGCTCGTCTTTTCGCATGGAACGGCCGAGTTCTCATCCCTGAACAAGATCCGTCCTGTGCGCGCCTTCTGAGGCGCCAATCTGCTCTGCAAAACGAATCGCGGCGGCCTGCTCCTTCGGGGGCGGGCCGCTTTGCGCTTCAGCCGGCGAGGGCGTCGAAGGCCTGTTCGAGGCCGCCGCGGGCGATGAGGTCCCTGAGGGGGGCGTCCTCTACGATGCGGCCCTGTTTGATGATGACCACCCGGTCGCACATGGCTTCGACCTCCTGCAGGATGTGCGTGG
>WTID01000047.1 GCA_011522855.1 Flavobacteriales bacterium | reverse complement strand
ATCGCGACGTTGCGGAGTCCGCTCATGGGGAGGGGTCGGATTTGACGGCGCGAAAGAACGCCGGAAAGCGCGCCCGATCACCACCGGGGGACGTGAATTCTCCCGTTGGGGTTGTGGGCGTCGCCGGGTTTGTGCCTTTTGGCGTTTCGGGAGTGAAGGAGACCCCTACCTTCGCCGCTGATGATGCGGTTGCGCAACACAGGTGCTTGGATGTTCCTGCTTCTTTGGGGCGGGGTCCATGCCGTGCAGCTGGAGCACGTGGTGGCCCACCACGTGGCCGATGCGGCACATGCGTCGCACTGCCATCATCACCACGAGCCGGTTTCGTCGCTTCCCTGGGATGCCGATTTCCCTGTGGTGGACGCCTCGGAGGATTGCCCCCTGTGCGATTGGACGGGGGTGCCGGCGTTGGCTTCTGCGTCAACCGCGGCCACCGACGACCATCCGGTCTGGCCCGTCCGACCCACTCTCGGGTCGGTGGAGGCCGGTTGGACGGACGTGGCACTCTGGGCAGGAATCGGCTGGCGGGGACCGCCGGTGATGGACTTCAGCTGAACTCCGTTCCACCCCCAACTCCATTCCATGACCCCATCCACCGAGGCGGGGAGCATGGCGTTGTGGTGTCACCGGCACTGCCCGTCCCGTATGGCGCTGATCGCCCTCCTTGGAATCCTGTTCCTCGAGGGGACGTCTGCGATTCTCGGGCAGGCTCCGGTCTCCATTGATGGCCATGTCTTCCATGCCGAAGGACATTCTCCCTGCGGGGACGCGCTCATCCAGGCGTGGCCCTGTGGCTCCACGTTCACCGCTGATCTCGACGGCCGGTTCGAGGCGTCCTGTCCCGAAGGCATCGACTCCGTGACGGTGCTGGCCCACGGCCATGCCGTCGTAACGGTTCTCGTCGATGGTCGAGACCACCTCGACATTGCCTTGGAATCGCTGGCCGTTTCTCTGCAGGATGCCGCGGTGCGCGCGCAGTCGAGTGAGGACGTCCCCGAGGCCGAGCGGGTTCGTGATCAAGGAGACCTGATGACGACCCTCGATCGGGTGGCGGGCATCCGCAGCCTCGACCTGGGTGCCGGACTCGTGCAGCCCGTGCTGCGTGGTCTGGTCGGTTCCCGGGTGGCCGTGCTCGAAGACGGGGTGCCCCAGGTGGGCGGCCGCTGGGGCGCGGACCATGGGGTTCTGCTCGACCCGGCCTTGTACGGTGGAACCGAATGGGTGCCAGGAGGCGGTCAGGTCTGGCTCAGCCCGGAGGCGATGGGGGGCGGTGTCCGCCTCAAGCCGCTGGGCATGCTGGGCCAACCGGGAAGCCGGACCACGGCAGGGATGAGCCACAGGGCAGGGGATGCCCGAAGCCGGTTCCATGTGCTGCACCGGCAGCGCCAAGGCGATTGGCAATGGCACGCTGGGGCTTCGGTGTCCAGATTCGGTGACCGCAACGTGCCCCAGGAGAGCTTCAGCTACATCGGACGTGTGTTGGACATTGAGGATGGCCGTCTGGCCAACACAGGGGGGAGAGGCGGCCATGCCGTGCTGGGTGCCCGTTGGGAAAATGCGGAACGGGGACAATTCTCCGTGGACCTCAGGGCGTCCGATGTGCTGCAGGGACTGTTCCCAGGCATCATTGGTGTGCCGAGTCAATCCGACCTCAAGGCCGATGGAGACCGCTTCTCGGTGGACATCCCCAGCCAACAAGCACAGCGGGTCCAATTGGCCGGCAAATGGATTCGCCCGGGCATCCTGGACCGCACGGTGCGCGTGTCCCTTTCGCGGAACCTGCGAATCGAATCTGCACCGCCCCACGCCCACGGCTACGGCCCGGAACCAGACAGCGACCTCAGCCTTCAATTGGATGAGCGACATGTGTTCGTGGAGAGTCGATGGGAGGGCATTCACGGTGCCTTCGGATTCCAGGCGGAACACCTCGACGGCCGAACCTCCGGTTGGGAGTTTCTCCTGCCAGACCACCTCCGCACACGGTTGTCTGCCGTCGCCGATCGGAAATGGAAAGCGGGCCGGATCGGTTTGCGCCTCGATGGCGTCAGCGTATCCAATGTGGATCACACCGAGCCGCTGTACGCCTCGGACGGGGCTGTGGTCGGGGATGATGTTCGGGCCACCGCCCTGGATCGGGTGATGGCAGGATGGGCCCTGATGGTCAACCATCCCGTCCATTTCGGTCAGCGGATCGAAGGCCAATGGACGGCCACGGTGTACTCCCGTGTCCCCGACAGCTACTCGCTTGCGGCCAATGGCATCCACCATGGCACCTTCCGCTTCGAACAGGGCAATCCAGACCTGGTGCCGGAGAAGACGGCGGAAGTCCGCGTGACCATCGGGTCCCATGATGCTTCGGAAGACCAGCGGTTCCGCTGGTCTGCGCGCGGCTTTGCCGCCCTGCATGACGGCTTCATCCATTTGACGCCGACGTCCTCGTTTGCGACCATCGTCCACGCGGGCCAGGTCTACGCCTTCACCGCGCTCGACGCCTTCCGGACGGGAGGCGAAGTCGAGGCGGATGTCCGCATCGACCGCGGCACGCTGTCCACCTCCGTGGCCCTGCTGGGTCAATGGGCACTGGAGACCGGGCTCGGACTGCCGTTCACCGCACCCACCGAGGTCCGGAGTGCGGTTCAGTGGCCTCTGGGGGACAAGGCGTTCATCCGTCCTCGCCACCGTTGGATTGCCGAATCCAATCTGACGGCCCGCAATGAGAAATCGACCCCCGGTGCGAGCCTGTGGGGTCTTGAAATCCAGGTCGAGGGAGAGCGTCTGACGCTGGCCCTGGACGTGGACAATGTGCTGAATGCGGCGTGGCTCGACCACGTCAGTGCGTACCGCACCCTGGGCCTGGTCACCCAGGGGCGGTGGGCATCCCTGCGCCTCACGATGAACGTGGCGCAGC
>WTID01000302.1 GCA_011522855.1 Flavobacteriales bacterium | reverse complement strand
GACGTGACACCGCATCGTGAACCCGGAGCCTCTTCCCGACCATGGGAATGCCCCACAACCGATCGAACTTGACGACCAAGACTCCTTATCTGGAACCTGACGCCGGGAACACGCCGGCCGAGACCAAGATCAAGCCGACCAAGACATCGGCGAGCCACAAGGGCAAGTCCAAGAAGGCAGCCTCTGAGACCAAGGTCAAGGTCTTCGTCATCGACACCTCCGTCCTCCTTCACGATCACAACGCAATCAAGAGCTTTGAGGACAACCGCGTCGCCATTCCGATCACGGTCCTCGAGGAGTTGGACACGTTCAAGGTGGGCAACGACACCAAGAATTTCGAGGCCCGCGAGTGCATCCGCATCATCGACCGGCTGAGCAAGGAGTACACCCTGCAGGAGTGGATTCCGCTGGACAACGGCCAGGACGGGCTCATGCGCATCGTCATGAGCGACGACGGTCACCCGAGCGGACTCGATGCCTCGCGCGTCTTTGACAAAAAGACCAACGACCACAAGATCCTGAGTGCCGCATTGCAGTTGCAGCACGATGAGCCTTCCATGAAGGTGGTCCTGGTCTCGAAGGACATCAACCTCCGACTCAAAGCCAAGGCGCTCAACCTCCCGGCTGAGGACTTCAAGACCGGCAAAGTCAAGGACAACAAGCACCTCTACAGCGGCAAGACGCTCATCGAAGGCATCGATGGCGAAGTGGTGCGGAAGATGTACGTCTCCGGCCAGACCCGGAAAATTTCCGTGCTGGGCAAGGAGCGCCGAAACAATCACTTCTACATTCTGCGCAATTGCTCCTCCTCTGCCCTCGGCTACTTCAGCGAGGAGAAGAAGCTCATCGAGCGGGTGGACAAGAGTTACGCGTACGGAATCAAGCCCAAGAATGCCGAACAAGCGTTTGCCCTGCACGCCATCATGAACCCGGACATCCACCTCGTCACGGTCAGCGGGGTGGCGGGAACCGGCAAGACCCTGCTCGCCCTCGCCGGTGCCCTGGAGCAGAAGAACAAGTTCGACCAGATCATCCTCGCCCGGCCCATCGTCCCGCTGAGCAACAACGACATCGGATACCTGCCTGGCGACGCTGAGGAGAAGGTGAATCCCTACATGCAACCGCTCTGGGACAATCTGAATTTCATCAAGAGCCAGTTTGGCCAGAACGAGCGGAAGTATCGAGCCATTGAAGAGATGCGCGCGCAGGGCAAGATCACCATCTGTCCCCTCGCCTACATCCGTGGCCGGAGCCTGTCCAACGTCATCTTCATCGTGGACGAAGCCCAGAACCTGACCCCGCACGAGGTCAAGACCATCATCACCCGGGCTGGCGAGAATTCCAAGATCATCCTGACGGGCGATGTCCGGCAGATTGACACGCCCTATCTGGACGAACAGTCCAACGGCATGAGCTACGTGATCGACCGGCTCAAGGGCCGCGACCTCTTCTGCCACGTCACCCTCGACAAGGGGGAGCGGAGCGAGCTGGCCAACCTGGCCAACGAGCACCTCTGATTCCTGCTGTTAAAGCGCTTGCAATCGTGCGACGAAATCGCGCTGGATCAACGGCACTGGGCTGAAAATGGACTCCCTGAAGAAGAGGAATCCGAACGTTTTGTTCGCGACGAGTTCTCCGCCTGAGTTGTTCAGGAAAATGGCGAGTTCCTCCCGGTTGCCCTTGACATCTGTGATGTAGCTCGCCGAGGTCAATACCCATCCGGTACTCCCACCCTTCTCTCCGAAGCGCTTTCGGCTGGGGTGAGGTTGCTGCTCAAGAATTTCATCCAGGTGGTGGTGCACCTCCTCGGAAAGAAGATCCCTCCGGTTCAAGTGTCCCATAAAGGTGGCGTACTCACGGGTCGAAGACGCGGGCAGGCGATCAGACCAGACTTGTTGCACGTCCAGACCCAGGAATTCTCCGTCGAAGCCTGAGGCATAGTCAGCATCTCCTTTGAGCTGAGCATGGATTCTCGCTGTTGCCTGAGCATACCGCTCAGGCGACATCGTTTTCAATTGATCCACGTCTCCTCGGGTGACCTCTTGGTTGATCAACATCTGGGCGACGATGTAATCCACATCGGTCGAAGCCACGAGGCCCAGGGAATCCATGGTGGCGTTGATTTGGTCCAAGCCAAGGAGCTCACAGAGAAATTCCGTGTTCGCATTGGAACTGTACAGAATCATGCCCTTGGCCACGTCACGCAGTGTGATGGGGCCCTCATCCAACGAGGACAACCAAGTGGGATGGGCGTCACCATCCGTGCCCTCGAGGTAATACTTGGTGAGATCGTTTTGCGACACTTCCAAATCCGGATCAATGAATCCAGCCGCCGCCTGTTTCGCGTACTCCACAGCCACCATGATTTTGACAGTGCTGGCCAAAGGCATGAGCACATCGCTTCGATGGTCCACCAGAGTGGAATCGTTCCGCACATAGGTGACCGACACCTTCTCCGGATTCTCCTCCAGGAACGCCATGAAGTTCTCGCTGGGCCGGAGCAAGAAGAAGTAGAAGGCCGCTGTCGCACAGAGTGTCAATCCAGCCAATCCAGCAGCGCACCAAAGCGCAATTCTGAGGAAGGTTCTCATCGCATTGAATTCGTCGGGCGCAAACAAAGCGAGTCTTTGTCGCTCACAATGATGGGTGTCACTACCGCAGGTGACTTCTGTCAAGCGTCATGAAATGACGCCAACAAAGGCAAGGAATGCGCGGATGAACCGGACCTCGAATGAAGGCATGGACGCGTGTCCTTCACAGCCTCATTCAATCCGCTCTTCCTTCCATGATCCGTACTCTGCTCCTGATCCCCTCCTTCCTTTTCCTCTCTTTTTCCTCCACAGCTTGGCCACCGATCGACGATCCCTGCCGCAGTGACTTCGATGGCGATGGCGTGGTCGGCATGGCCGA
>WTID01000033.1 GCA_011522855.1 Flavobacteriales bacterium | reverse complement strand
CTCTTCGGGAACGTCCGGCGTCTGGACTTGGACGGGCCTGCCTTCCGGCGTGTACGGTTGGACGGCCTCGCTTGGTCCGGACTGTTCGACCTCGGGCCAGGCGGAAGTGGACCTGCCCGCCCCACTGAGCTGGTCCGGATTGGTCGACCAACCGGTGTGTTCAGGAGACAGCGGTTTCGTTGTGGCCTCCTCGGAAGGAGGCGCCCTTCCTGTCGCGTGGGCTTGGTCCGGGGTGTCCGTGGCGGGCGACACCCTGGTGGGAATCGGAGTGGATTCCGGCGCCCTGCCGGCGGGGCAATATGGCTTTGTCGTTACCGATTCCCTGGGGTGCTCCCTTCTCGAACCAATCACGATTGAAGCCGAATCCAACGGGTTGGCGGTGGAGGTGTCCCTCACCCAACCCAGCTGTGGAGGCGCCTTGGTGGGCGAGGCGCTCGTCTCCCCGACTGGCGGCTTGCCGCCTTTTGACATCAACGTGGAGGGCGCAGCGGACAGCCTCTACCTGCCCTTCCTCGTGCCGGGGATCTATCCCTTCACCCTGACGGATTCCGTGGGATGCGCCGTGGGCGACACCATCACCATCGACCCGGCCAGTGACTTCGAGCTCATCGCCGACGTGGATTCGGCCTCGTGCGCCAACAGCGAGGATGGCCTGATCCTGCTCGAGACCGTCAATGGCGTCGGCGAGGCGGAATTCACCTTCGTGGGCCCCTTCGGCGCTGTGCCGACCACAGATTCCATTCCCGACCTCATGGCCGGCGTGTACGAGATCACGGCCCTCGATGAGGCGGGCTGCCCGGCGGTGCTGCTGGTTTCGGTGGGCGCTCCGCCCCCCATCGTCGTGCTCCTGGACAGCCTGGACCGTCCCAGCTGTGCCGGAGACCTCGACGGCGCGTTGTCCGTCACGACGGACGGTGGCGCGGGAACGGGATTCAACATCCAATGGACCGTCGACGGTTTGCCTGCCGGTGAGGGCCCTCAGCTCAACGGCATCGGGGAAGGGATATACGCTGTGGTGGTGACCGATTCCGCGGGCTGCTCCGGAGACATCGCGTCCATTCCTCTCGTGGCCGAAGGCGATGTGACTCTGACGGTTCCTGCGGACACCGCCCTCTGCGCGGGACTTCCCCTTCAACTCGAGGCGGTGGCCGACGGCGCCACTGAACTCGGCTGGTCCTTGCCGGGAGGCGAGACCGGTGTGGGCCTCGTTGCCGCGGTGGCCGAATTGACAGAAGGAGAGGGGCAATGGATCTTCACCGCTTCCCGACTGGGATGCGTTCGAACGGATTCCGTGACCGTCACGGGTTGGGCCCTGCCGACGCCGGATGCCGGCCCGGACCAGATCGTGCCGGAGGGTGGCACAACCTCCATTGGAGGCGCGGGCAACCCGGAATGGGAGCACACGTGGGAGCCGGCCCTGGACGTGGTGTCCCCGGAAGCGGCCGCCACCGCCACGGAAGCCCTGTTCTCTGCGACGGAATTCATCCTCACGGCCACCACATTGGAAGGCTGCACCGCGAGCGACACCGTGTTGGTGGACGTCCTTCTCGAACTGGACATCCCCTCCGGCTTCACCCCCAACGCCGACGGCATCAACGACGCCTGGAACCTGGGTGGCCTCGACCAGTACCCGAGTGCCGAGATCACCCTCTTCAACCGGTGGGGCGATGTGTTGCTGACCTACGGGTCCACAGACGGGTCGTGGGATGGCACCCTCAACGGGATTCCGGTGCCAGTGGGGACGTATTACTATCACATCCGGGTCAATGAGCCTGCCCTGCAGGCCGAGTGGACCGGACCCATCACCCTGATGCGATGATGCCCATGCCGTTCCCCTTCCGGCGACCTTTCGCCTTGGCTTGCTTCCTGTCCCTGATGGGCTTGGGCGCCCATGCGCAGCAATTGCCGGTAACGACGTTGCCGTTGGATCACCCGTTTGACGCCCATCCGGGAGCCGCGGCCGACACGGCCATCCACGTGAGCATCTGGCAGCGCAGCCCCTGGACCGGCGTGGCGTCGGCGCCGCGCACGACCGCCTTGGCGCTGACCTCTCCCACGGGGTCCAGTTCCATCGGCTGGGGTGCACGGGTGTGGAGCGATGTCGCGGGGCCGACCCGGATGGCGGGCGCCCACGCCGGCCTCGCCTACACGACCCGGTGGACGGAATCCCTCCGGCTGTCCTTCGGCCTGGGTCTGGGCTTCACGCAATTCGCCATCGACGGCAACCGCATCGAGTTCGAACAGGAGGGCGACCCCGCCCTGGGGGACACCTACCAGAGTGTCGGCGTGCCGGACGCCACGGCCGGGGTCTGGATCACCGGCAAAGGGCTCAAAGCCGGTTTCTCTGCGGGACAGGTCCTCGGCGGCAACCTGCCCGTCTATGATGGCACCGGCGTCGAGTCCCGACTCGAATCGCACCTCCGGGGAATGGTGGCCTACCGCTTCACGTCCGGGATGTTCGGGTGGACCCCGATCGTCCAGTTCCAGCATCTCCGGCCCGTTCCGGCGGAGGCGTCCCTTGCCCTCAGGGTGGACCGCAACCAGGAGCACTGGGTGATGGCGGGATACCGATCGGCGGGTGCGGCGCATTTCGGAGCCGGAATCCGAATCAACAACCAGCTGACTTTCAGCTACAACCGCAATTGGGCCATGGGCGCTCTGGCCCGCGTTTTGGGCGGCGGTCACGAGGTGGTGCTCGCATTCACGGTGCCGCGTTGATGACGCCGCAATCGGCCCGCCGAGGGTGGCGGGTGCGCCGGTAGTTTCGGACTGGAAACTGCAAAGGCCGAACGATGGCGGGATTCAAGAATTTGGAAGATTTGGTCGGAGACTTGGGAGCGGGTCTCGTCAAACTGCGTGCCGGTGAGCTCGAGCCCGAGGAGTTGACGCCGCTCGTGGAGGACGCTCGAGAGCTGTGTGACCGCCTCGTCCTGTTGCGCTTCAAGGCCCATGAGTTTGCCTACGAGGTGCGGAAAAAGGCCCCCGAGGGCGGAGTGGATGAGCAGGCTGTGGACCGACAACCCGTGCGCCCCTTCCGCATCGGAGCCGCCTACCAGACGTCGCTCATCGATGCCATCGAGGAGGTGAGCCGGGAGCAGGCCGAACAGGCTGCCGAGGCCCGACGCAATGCGGGAACCCCCGACCTGTTCGATGTCATCGAGCCTGTCGACATCCCGCAGCCGGAACCGGAAGTGCCGGAGGTGGAGCCTACGGTCGAGGCTTCATCGGAGTCTCCTGAGTCCGATCCAGAGAATCAGCCTGATGCGGAGCCGGTGGTGGAGGTTGTTCAACCCGAAGCCGAAGCCGAAGCCGAAGCCGAAGCCGAACCCTAAGCCGAACCGGCCGAGCCGTTGTTGGAGACCCTCGAGCAGGATGAAGCGGCCCCGAGCCTGGCCGAGCAGTTGGAGCAGCAATCCATCGGAGACCTGCGCACCGCCTTCAGCCTGGTCGAGAAGTACGAGTGCATCAAGGTGTTGTTCCAGGACGATGCCGGGCTGTTCGACAAGGTGCTCGAGGCACTCGATGGGGCGGGCGATGTGCAATTGGCCCTCCATTGGCTCCACCAGCATGTCCCGGATTCCGCAGCGTGGGACGAGGACGACCCGACCGTGGCCCGGTTCCTCGACAAGCTTCAACGCCGATACGCCTGATGCTGACGGTCGTTCCGACCCCCATCGGCAACCTCGGGGATTTCACTCCGAGGGCCAAGGAGGCCATTGAAGCGGCTGATTTCGTGCTCGCAGAAGACACCCGCACCACGGGGTCCCTTTTGCGCCTGAACGGCTTGGAGGCGCGCCTGAGGGCCTTCCACGCACACAACGAGCACAAGGTGGTGGATGGTGTGGTGGCGGACTTGGTGGCCGGAGCGTCGGCCTGCCTGTGCAGCGATGCGGGAACCCCCGCCATCAGCGATCCGGGATTCCTGCTGGTGCGCGCCTGCATTGAAGCGGGGGTTGAGGTCCAATGCCTCCCGGGTGCCACCGCCTTTGTTCCCGCACTGGTCGTGAGCGGATTGCCCTGCGAACGTTTCGTCTATGAAGGGTTCCTGCCGCACAAGAAGGGCCGGCAGACGCGGCTGAAAGCCCTCGCTGCCGAGACCCGGACCACGGTTCTGTACGAGTCGCCCCACCGGATCGTGAAGTTGCTCGGGGAGCTCATGGAGCACTGCGGGCCGGATCGCCGCGTGAGCGTGAGCCGAGAGCTCTCCAAGAAGTTCGAGGAGACACGCCGGGGCACGGCCGAGGCCATGCACGCCCACTTCGAGGCCCATCCACCCAAGGGGGAGTTCGTGGTGGTGGTGGCGGGAGCCGAGGGGTAGCCCCGGCGTTCAGAACAAGACCTTCTGCAGTTCGCCCACGCGGCTGACCTTGACGAGGGTGAGCCCCTTCGGCGGCTCGGGCTCGTTCTGTCCCAGGCCGCTCACGACGAGCCGCTCCATGCCCATCTTGGCGGCCTCGGCCATGCGCTGTTCGAGGCGGGCCACGGGCCGGACTTCGCCGGTCAGGCCGACTTCACCACACATCGCCGTGCGGGGGTTGAGTGTCAGATCGAGGGTACTGCTGAGGATGGCGCCGACCACAGCCAAATCGACTCCGGGGTCTTCGAGCCGGATGCCGCCGGCGAGGTTGAGGAAGACGTCGGAGGCCCCCAGTTTGAAGCCGCAGCGCTTTTCCAGCACGGCGAGCAGCATGTTGAGGCGCCGCAGGTTGTAGCCGGTGGCGGACCGCTGGGGGGTGCCGTACACGGCGCTGCTGACCAGGGCCTGGATCTCGACCGTCAGGGGGCGGGCCCCTTCGATGGCCACAGCGAGGGCCGTGCCACTGAGGCGGGCTTCCCCATTGCCCACGAGGGCACCGGACGGGTCGGTGACCGGGTGCAAGCCGTCCCCGCGCATCTCGAAGATGCCGATTTCCTGGGTGGAGCCGAAGCGGTTCTTCACTGCCCGCAGGATGCGGTAGGCGTGGTGCCGATCGCCTTCAAAGGTGAGGACCACGTCGACCATGTGTTCGAGGACCTTGGGGCCGGCGATGGCGCCTTCCTTGGTGATGTGGCCGATGAGCACGACGGGAAGCTGGAGGGGCTTGGCGGCGAGGATGAGTTCGGCTGTCGACTCTCGGACCTGGGCCACGGAACCGGGCGCGCTCTCGACCCGAGGCGTGTGAAGGGTCTGGATGGAATCGACGAAGAGCAGGTCGGGCTCGTGCTCTTTGATGGCCTTGACGATGCCCTCCGTGGAGGTCTCAGGCAACACGAGCAGCTCGGCGCCGAGGGTGCCGAGGCGGTCGGCCCGGAGGCGCACTTGCTCCGGGCTTTCCTCTCCGGACACGTAGAGCACCTTGCCGGCCGCCTTCATGGCGGTCTGCAGGCTCAGGGTGGACTTTCCGATGCCGGGCTCACCCCCGAGAAGAACGAGGGCGCCAGGCACGAGGCCACCGCCCAGGACGCGGTCGAATTCGCCCTCTCCGGTCCCGACGCGGGCGGATGTCTGTTCCGTATAGTCGCGCAGGGGCCGCGCCTCGGCCATGCCGGCGGCAACGGCTGCCCGCTCCATCCGTGGATTGGCGGCCTCCTTGAATTCGGTGACGGTGTTCCACGCCTTGCAGCTGGGACATTTGCCCACCCACTGGCCGGTCACATGCCCGCAATCACTGCAAACGAAGCGCGTGCGGGTCTTGGCCACCGTTTCGGATCAGCGGAGAATCATGACGGTACCGCTGAAGTCCCGGCCATTGGGCAGGGTCAGCATGTAGTAGTGGGTGCCGGGGGAAGCGTCCCGCGCGGTCCACAGGTTGTCATAGTTCTCGGAGTAGAAGACCTGGTTGCCCCAGCGGTCATAGACGGCGAGGATGGCGCCGTCGTACTTGAGCAATCCCTGGATCTCGAAGGTGTCGTTCTTGCCGATGGAGCCTTCTGCGGTTCCCGGGGTGAAGATGTTCGGGATGGTGATGTCGCAGTTGCTCCATTCCACGACCCACTCATACCCGAGGCCTCCCGTGGTGCAGGGGTTGTAACCCGTGCCCGTCAAGATGAGCGGGTTGTTGTAGTAGGCCGAATCGAGGAGATTGTCGAACATGGCCGTCGTGAAGGTGACCTCGTCGGTGTTGAGGCCGGGAATCAGCACGGCGGTGCCGGAGGCGTTCTGTTGCTCGATGGTCCAATTCCAGGTCACGGCGTTGTTGGCCACGAGCTCGAAGGTCTCGGGGATCTCCGGGCAGAGGAAGAGGGGACCTTCCGAGGCCACCTGGTTCGGGCTGGACGGTCCGAGGTTGACGGGGTATCCCATCCACACGTAGGTACTGTCCTCTGTGTTGGTGCAACCGAGGGGGTCCTCGAAGGTGGCATTCACCCAGGTTTCGTGATGCGGGTTGTAGGTGGCCGTGAAGGTGTTGCCGACACTGCCGTCTTCCCACGTCACAGTCCAATCGTTTCCGGTGAGGGGGTCGATGGTGAGCTGGGTTTCGCCATCACAACCGAGGGAGAACTCGGGCAGCGGATTCGGGACAGGCTCGAAGATGAGCACCTCGAGACAGTCTTCGGCCGTGCCGCATTCGTTCGTGGCTTCCAAACAGTAGTCACCGGCTTCATCCGCCGCCAGCGTGAAGTCGTCGGCACCGGGGATGTCGATGTTTTGGAAGGACCACTGGACGTCGAGGTCGTCGGAAGGGTCAAGTCCACCGTCGAGGATGACCTCGGTGCCTTCCTCGCAGATGATGATGTCCTCCCCAAGTTGTGGGTCACCCTGCTCAGAAGTCGCAATGGTGAACGGGAGCTCGACTGTGCCACAGAGGTTGTTGAGGGTCACAGACAGGTCATACTCTCCAAATCCATCGAACTCGTATTCGGCGAACAGGCCGGAAACGCTGCTGGCCTCGGGCCACTCGAGCGGGTCGAGCGTGCCTTGGAAGGTGGTGTCCACGGAGAAGTTGGCGCTTTCCCCATCACACAGGAGGTAGGTGCCGTCGGCCTGAAGGTTGCCGGACGGACCGACCAGGGTGCCGGACGGGGTCGTGCTGGTTTCCATCGGGTAGCACGCGCTGTATCCGCAGTTGTCGTCCGTGAAACAGACTTCGTAGTAGCCGAGTCCGCTCGTCGGGGTGAAGAAGGTGTTGAACTCGGTGGGATCCGAGAAGAAGCCGGTGCCCGCGCTCACGCTCCAGGTGCCGCCCACAGGGTCCACGGCGCATTCGGCGGTGGCCGAATAGACGAGACCACCGCCTGCGGGGAGGTCATCGACGGGTTGCGGGTTGGTGGTGGTGCAGTTGTAGACCGTGAAGCTGAAGTCGTCCACGGGGGCGTTGGGCCCAGTCACGAGGACGATTTCCACGAGGTCCCCGAGGCTCACCTCGATGTCGGTGTGGGCTGTGAAGACCTCGAAGGAGGTCAGCACGTAGCTGCTCTCGTTGCCGTCGGCATCAGTCACGGTCACCTCAAGGAAGTTGTCGCCGCCCCATCCGAAGGGGTCGGAAGAGGTCATGTAGACCAGGAGCGGTCCGGCGTCCGGAGTGGTGTAGCCGCCTTCGAATTGGACGGAGTAAATGCTGTCGCACACCGGCGGAATGGTGATGTCCGGGATCACCTGCGTCACCTGCTCGATGTTGAAGACGCGCTGTCCCTGGCACCCGTCGGAGTTGGTCACGAGGATGCGGTAGGAACCCGGGGTGGCGCCGATGGCGGTGTCGCCCAGTTCGGTCTGCGGAATCACGATTTCACCGCCGGCATCGTTCCAGTTTCCGTCCCACTCGTATTCGATGAAGGTGTCCATGTCCTCGTCGCAGACGGAGACGATGGCGGTGTCATCTCCGCAAATCGGGTTGGGTTCGATGCAGACATCGGGCAGGAAGTACAGGCTTTGGTAGATGAAGAAGTCCTCCGAAGCGGAGCAACCCTCATCGATGGAGGCGGTGACGTTGAATGTGCCGCCGAAGGGGTACGTGCACTCCGGTCCGGTGCACCCTAGAGACCATTCGTAGCTGTCGAAGTCGTCGTTGCAGGTGATGGTCGTCTCCTGCCCGGAGCAGATGCTGAAGTCACCGTCCACGGTCAAAGTGGGCAGCTCCACGTTGATCACCTCCACCACATAGCTGAGGACGGTCTGCCCCACAGGGGTCCCATCGTCCGTGGCCGTGATCTGCAGGTCGTAGGTGCCCACACTCTCTGGAGAACCAGCGAGATAGGCATCGAGGTACGTGATGCCGTCCTCGACGTACGTGCCGTTGTTGGTTACTGCCGGAACGTCGGACAGCTCGATGCTGACAGTCTGCCCATCTTCAGGAGAGAGGAAGCCGAGGTTGAGGTCAAGGGTGTCGTTCAGGCAGACGTAGAGCGTGTCGTCGCATCCACTTCCCGGGGTCTCCGTGGGAATGGGCGCCTGATTGGGGTCCACACCAGACACATTGATGCAGAAGTCCTTTCCGTTGAGCCAGAAGCAACCATCCTGTTCGTCAGGACCGGCGCCATACGGGCCGTTGTACGTGTCATCCTGAAAGTTGAACCGGCCGAACTGCACGAAGTTGGGGTTGTTGTTCTGGACGTCCACGCCCACGGTGGCCGGGTCCGGGCCACAGCAACCCCCTTCTCCACCCACGTCACCGTGGGCCCACTCCATCGTCTCGTAGCACAGCTGGACGTTGTTGCCACCCCCGATCTGGACGTTGCCATCGGCGCCAAAGGCAATCTGGTAGCTGACCACACGGTCATCGTGGTTGTTGTAGTAGCCGACGTCCACCCAGTTGACGTAGACCACGTCCGGAGCAATCCGGTAATAGATGTCCCCGGTGAGGCGGTAGTCTGCGTCGCCCCAGTATCCAGAGAGGATGTTGTAGTTGGCGTCGGGCAGCTCTTCGGGAGTCCAGTCGATGACGGGCTCCGTGAAGGAAATCAACCCTTTCGAATTGATGTAGAACTCATCGAACTCGAGACCAAACAGGTTGAAGGTGAAGGGCAAGGCCAACGGGCCATGAGAATAGTCGACGTCGATGCCCGCTCCAGCAGTGAACTGCTGCATGTCCGGGGTGATTTCAGTGTAGGTCTCATCCGGCTCAACCCAGCAATCGCATTCTCCGGAGCGGCTCATGCGTTGTTGTTTCCGGGCAGCCTTGCGCTCGAGGTATTCGGGTGTGCTCTGGTGGCGCTCGATGACATCGATGACGTCTTGCTGGTTGTAGCCCTCCCAGTTGCGGTAGGCTTCCCATTCATCCCGGTCCATCATCATGACGGCGTATTCGAATCCACCGTATTTGCTGTACAACGCGGCGATGTCTTCGGGCAGGGTATCCTGGGCCATGACAGTGGCAGACAGGCTGAGAAGGAGGAGGGAGACAAGGTTGACTCTCATGGGTGTTGGTTCTCGCGGGGGCGCAATATACCGCAAGGAACGCCCACCTAAGCATGCAGGCCGGTCCCACGGGAAAGCCCGGGGTTGTAACGCAAATGAAACCACCAAACAGGGCCACCGGTTGCACTTTGGAAGGGCCGGCCGCGCCGTACTTTTGTCCTTGCCCATGAAGAACATCCGGAACTTCTGCATCATCGCCCACATCGACCACGGCAAGAGCACGTTGGCCGACCGCCTGCTTCAGGTGACTGGGACGGTGACCGATCGCCAGCTGCAGGAGCAGACGCTGGATGACATGGACCTGGAGCGCGAGCGCGGCATCACCATCAAGAGCCACGCCATCCAGATGCGCTACAGCCAGGGAGGCGAGGACTATGTGCTCAACCTCATCGACACCCCGGGGCACGTGGACTTCAGTTATGAGGTGAGCCGGTCCATCGCAGCCTGCGAGGGCGCCCTGCTCATCGTGGACGCCACCCAAGGCATCGAGGCGCAGACCATTTCGAACCTCTACCTCGCCATCGAGCACGACCTAGAGATCATTCCCATCCTGAACAAGATGGATTTGCCAAGTGCGGACCCCGAGGCGGTCATGGACCAGATCGTGGACCTCATCGGCTGTGATCCGGACGACATCCTTCCAGCCAGCGGAAAGACGGGGCTCGGCGTCGACAAGATCCTCGAGGCCATTGTGGAGCGGGTCCCGGCCCCCAAGGGAGATCCGGAGGCGCCGCTACAGGCCATGGTCTTCGACAGCGTCTTCAATTCCTTCCGAGGCATCATCGCCTATTACCGGGTGCTGAACGGCGAAATCAAGAAGGGGGACCGCGTGCGCTTCTTCAATACCGGCCGTGAGTACAATGCCGACGAAATTGGCGTGCTCGGCCTCGACCTGCAGCCGCAGGACACGGTGGGCACCGGCAACGTGGGCTACATCATTTCGGGCATCAAAAACGCCAAGGAGGTCAAGGTCGGCGACACGCTGACCCTCTCCGCGGCGCCATGCGAGGAGGCTGTGAAAGGCTTCGAGGATGTCAAGCCCATGGTCTTCGCGGGCATCTATCCGGTCGACACCGAGGATTACGAGGAACTCCGATACAGCATGGAGAAACTCCAGCTCAATGACGCTTCCCTCGTCTTTGAACCGGAGAGCTCGGCCGCCCTCGGCTTCGGCTTCCGTTGCGGCTTCCTCGGCATGCTCCACATGGAGATCGTGCAGGAGCGCCTCGAGCGCGAGTTCAACATGACCGTCATCACGACGGTGCCCAACGTGAGCTACATCTGCCACCCCAAGAAGGGCGAGCCGATGGTCATCAACAACCCGTCCGAGTTGCCGGATCCAGGCAAACTGGACCACGTCGAGGAGCCCTTCATCAAGGCACAGGTCATCACAAAAGCCGAGTACGTTGGCGCCATCATGACGCTGTGCATCAACAAACGCGGCGTGCTCCAAAACCAGGTCTACCTGACCTCCGACCGTGTAGAGCTCACGTTCTCCATGCCCCTTGGCGAAATCGTCTTCGACTTCTACGACAAGCTGAAGAGCGTGTCGCGGGGCTACGCTTCCTTCGATTATTTCCCGGACCAATACCACCCGTCCCAGCTCGTCAAGCTGGACATCCTGATCAATGGAGACCAAGTGGACGCCCTCTCCGCGTTGGTTCACCGGTCCAATGCGTTCGATCTCGGCAAGAGGATTTGTGCCAAGTTGAAAGAGCTCATTCCACGCCAGCAATTCATGATTGCCTTGCAGGCCGCCATCGGTGCCAAAATCATCGCCCGTGAGACGATCAAGCCGGTTCGGAAGGACGTGACGGCCAAGTGCTATGGCGGTGACATCACGCGGAAGCGGAAGCTGCTCGAGAAGCAGAAGAAGGGCAAGAAACGGATGCGCCAGGTCGGCTCCGTCGAGGTGCCGCAAGAGGCGTTCCTGGCCGTCCTCAAGCTCGACTGAGTCCGTCGCTCAGGCCTGCCCGGCCGCCAGTTTGTTCTTGTTGGCCAGCTGACCGCAGGCGGCGTCGATGTCCTCCCCACGGGAACGGCGGACGTTGACCACCATGTTGAACTTGTTCTCCAGGAAGTCCTTGAAGTCGTCTGTCTTCTGCGCGTCCGCCTTGCGGAAGAGCGCGTCGTCGATGGGGTTGTACTCGATGAGGTTCACCTTGCACGGCACGCAGGCGGCGAAGCGGGCCAGGTCGCGGGCGTCCTCGATGTCGTCGTTGAACCCGCCGAGCAGAATGTATTCGAAGGTGACGCGGGTCCCAGTCTTTTCATGGAAGTACACAAGCGCATCCCGTAGGCTGGCCAGGTCGTTGGTTTCGTTGATCTCCATGATCCGGTTGCGCTTGCCGTCCTCGGCCGCGTGGAGGCTCAGGGCCAAGTTGAACTTGACCTCGTCGTC
>WTID01000226.1 GCA_011522855.1 Flavobacteriales bacterium | reverse complement strand
TCATCGGCTTGTCGTAGATGGGCATCAGCTGCTTGCTGATGGCCTTCGTGATCGGGTACAGCCGCGTACCGCTTCCGCCGGCGAGGACAATGCCTTTCATGCCGACAAGTTCCGGCTTCAGGCGCGCAAGGACAAGGCCTGCGACTGGGAATCCAGAAATCCGTCGACCCAGGCCCGCACGAGACAGCGCGGAGCACACCCAGCGGCGTTCTCGAAGGCCTCCCGGCCGTGGACCATGGTGCGGTTGTTGGCCACCAGCATGTCGCCACGCCGCAACTGGAAGCGCACGGCGTGCTTCTCCATGTCGGCATCGATGAAATCAAAGAGGCGGGTCAACTCCTCCGGCACAGCCCGGTCAAGCTTGGCCATCGCCCGCTCGGTCCAATAGCGCATGTACCGGAAGACGAGCCCATGGGCGTCCTCGGAGAAGACGGGGATGGCGTTCTCTTCGATGGCTTGGCTGCAGCTCGTCAAGCCCGGGGTCACCACGTCGCGGGGCCACGGGGTGCGGGCCACAGACACGAGTTCGGGGTGGGCCAGACGCAGGCGGTCAAAGAGGGCCTGGGCATCGGCGAGGAGGGAGCGTCCTCCCGAGGCGCCAGGCTGCAGGCAGAGCAGGGCGACCAGGTCCGGATTGTACCCGGCGTCGCTGCTGTCGGTGTGCATGCCGGTGGCCGCCTTGGTCTTGGAGACCGGGGCATTGGACGTGGTGTGGTCGAGGCCGCGGTCGGCCACGTCGAAGAGCTTGCCATACCGTCCGTTCAGGTCCCCGAGGTGATGCAGGATCACCACGTAGGCCCAGCGCAGTTGGGCGTCTGTCCAACAGGACGGTGCAGCGAGGATGGCGTGGCCGGTGGACCCGGAGAGGGTCTCGGCCAGGCGCGAGACGTCGATGGCGGGAATGCCGACGCCGTCCATCGCCTGGGCCAAGGCGGCCTCCGCGCGGTCGCTTGAGGGAAGGGCCTTGCGGAGGGCGTGGGGAACGGGCAACCGGACGGGCCGGTCAGCAGGGTGTGCGGAGGAAGGGAAAATCGGGATCATGGCGAGAGGGAAAAGGCGACGTGCAAGGGCAGGTCGACCAGCGGACCGAAGAAGTCCGGATCGAGCGCCACGTGGTCAGCGGTGATGTGGAGCTCCTCGACATGCGGCATGGATGTGAAGCCCGCCGCTTGGAGCGCCTGGAAGTAGGTGGTGAACGTCTTGTGGACGGCCTGGACCTCCACGGACTCCCCATCCCGCCGCCAGATGCGGCCGGGGAAGGGCACGTCCACCGAGGACAGATAGCCCCCTTCGGGCCGCATGTAGAACGGCTTCTGGGCGGGCTTGATCCACGGCAGGAGCGGATGGGGCACGGTGAAGATGAAGCGCCCCTCCGGCTTGAGCACCGACCGCACCCGCGAGAGGATGCGGGACATGGACGTGGTGTCCATGTAATTGAACAGGAACACGGCGATCACGAGGTCCACTGGAGCATTCGGGTCGCCGAATTCGGCCTGTCGGAGGTCGGTCGCGGAGTAGGAGAGGGTGTCGAGGCCGAGTGCGGAGGCCGTCCGGCGTGCCCCCTCAATCATGGCGGGGGAGACGTCATGGCCTTGGATGGCTGCAGCCCCTCGCTCGGCAAGGCGGCGTCCGACATAGCCCTCCCCGCACCCGAGGTCGAGGATGGTCATCCCGGTCACGTCGCCGCACAGCTCCAGCACCCGGGGGCGCGCAGAGTAATCCGAGAGCAGGACCGGCTCGTGGCGGACCCACAGGTCGGCCTGGCCGTCATAGATTTCCTTGGCTTGCATGCTCCGGAAAATCAACGGCTCAGTTCCATCTCGAGCATGCGGTCGCAGAACAGCGAACGCAGCCCGAGGGCTTTTTGCATCCCACGGCGCATCGCCTCGGCGTTGGCCGGGTCTTGCTCGATGAGTTCAGCCGCGATGTCGAGCATCAACTCGCCATGCTCGTCGTCGAGCTCGGCATGGAGCTCGAAGAAGACATAGTCCCGCCGATCGAGGTCCGTGTGGTTGCGGATGGCCCGGATTAGGGGGCGGTAGAAATGCTTGACGATGCTCTCCGTGCCCAACCCGAGCGCTCCCAACGCTTCTGCTGCGTTGGCCTGGGTCAACTGGGAGATGAAGAGCTCCTTCCAGATGCGCGCAATTTCACCCGTGTCGGACACCGCCTCGGCTCCAATGGCCTTGCGGAAATGGGCAAACATCTCTGGGTGGGGAACCCCTTGGACCCATTCGGCCTTGATGCCGAGTTCCTCGAGTTCCTCCAACTCCTCCTCCTCAATCATGCCGCTTTCCTCGCACAGGTTCTCGAGCAGGATGCTGCGGTGCTTCTGCTCCTCCAGTTTGCTCATGCAGAGCAGGAGGTAATTCTGGAAACTCTTCGTGTAGACCGCGTACTCCGCCGTAAAACGACGCAGGGCGCCAACGGGATCGGGCAGGGTGCCGTTCTCGAGGGCGTCGAGGTAGGGATGATGAAGGGCGCGATGGGCTTCTGCTTCTCCAACGAGCAGGGCGACACGGGAGGGAGGGGGCAAGACGTTCATTGGACTCGGGCGTTTGGGTTGAGGTCCAATTAGCCCAGAATCGAGAACGGTTCAGGTGACGTCAGTCAGCCCGGGAGATGACAATCATCATCCGGTCAGCCCCGGCTTCCCGGATTGCCCACGTCGACGGTGAGCTCCTCGATGTCCACGTCCTCCTCCTCGTCGATGATCTCGAGCAACGGCTCCTTGAAGGTCTGGGCCGTGATGTACCGCTCGAAGCCGAGCAGCATGGAGGGCAGCAGGACGAGGTTGGTCAGCATGGCCACGAGCAACGTCGTGGAGACGAGGATGCCGAGGGCCCGCGTGCCTTCGAAGTCCGAGGCGAAGAACATCAGGAAGCCGAAGAAGAGCACGATGCTGGTGTACATCATGG
>WTID01000274.1 GCA_011522855.1 Flavobacteriales bacterium | reverse complement strand
TCACCGTCCTCGGCGTCAACCACCACCAGGACGCCGCCACCGTGCAACGCTACCTGAACTACCGCAAGCTGGACATCCCCCAGATGCTCCTCGACTCCCTACCGGAGGGCTACCCCGTGCGCGCCTACCCGACGTGGTTCGTCCTCGACCGCGAAGGCCAGATCGCCCACCGCGACATGGGCTACGGGGAAGAGACCAACACCGCACTCGACTCCATCGTCCGCGCCAACCTCTGAGGTGGCTCAGTGAACATCGGGGAGGGTGAAGCGGTACTTTCGCTGCATGATCCAACGCCTCCTTCTCCCCCTGCTTCTGCTGGCCTCCACCATCGCGCACGGCCAGACCCCCTGCGAGAACGGGATGGCGGGCGAGTTCCCCTGCGAGAACATCGACCTGGTGGCCTTCATGGCGCTCGACGAGTTGGGCGGCGGAGAAGCCAACGACATCTGGGGCTGGGTGGACCCGGTCGACAGCACGGAGTACGTGATCATGGGCCGGACGAACGGGACCGCCTTCGTCAACATTTCCGACCCCCTCAACCCGTTCCTCGTGGCCGACGTGCCCACCGAAACGACGAGCTCCCTGTGGCGGGACGTCAAGGTCTACGCCGACCACGCCTTCATCGTCTCCGAGGCCGGCGGCCACGGCATGCAGGTCGTCGATCTGACCCAGCTCGGCGGCATCCCCAACCCCCCGGTGACCCTCCAGCCCAACGCGGTCTACACCGGGTTCGGCAACGCACACAACATCGTCATCAACCCCGAAATCGGGCGGGCCTACGGGGTGGGCACCGACACCTTCGCCGGCGGACTGCACATCGTGGACATCAGCGACCCGACCAACCCGACAGCCCTCGGCTCCTTCGCTGCGGACGGGTATACCCACGACGCCCAGGTCGTCTCCTACATCGGCCCGGACACGGAGTTCTCCGGCAAGGAAATCGCCTTCTGTTTCAACGAGAACACCCTCACCATCGTCGACGTCACCGATGCGACGGACCCCGCCCTGATCAGTGCCACAGGCTACTCGAGCTCGGCCTATACTCACCAGGGCTGGCTGACCGAGGACCACAAATACGTCCTGCTCGGCGATGAGCTCGACGAGGGCACCATCAACACCCGGACGTACATCTTCGACGTCCAGGACCTGGACAACGTGACCCTGATCGGCACCCACGTTGGCGCCACCTCGGCCATCGACCACAACATGTACACCCACGAGGGCTACGTGTACCAGTCGAACTACACGGCGGGCCTGCGCATCCTCGACACCGACGACGTGGAGAACGGCCAGCTCGAGGAGGTCGCCTACTTCGACCTGTATCCGCAAAGCGACGCCCCGTCCTTCAGCGGAACGTGGTCCAATTACCCCTACTTCCCCTCCGGCGTCATCGCCGTGACCCACATGGGACAGGGCCTCTTCCTCGTCCAACCTTCCGGCGACCTCAGCATCCTCGGGTGTACCGATCCGGAAGCCTGCAATTTCGATCCGGAGGCCTTGGAGGACAATGGATCCTGCGTCGGCTATAATGAATGCGGAGACTGCGAGGGCGAAGCGCTGTTCTGCCTCGGCTGCACGGACGCCGAAGCCTGCAACTTCTCCGAAGTGGCCACCATCGATGACGGCTCCTGCTTCGCCATTGAGCCCCCAGTCGCCCAAACCGCCATCCAAGGCGAGGAGCCGACCACGTTCACGGTCGAAGACGGCACGCACTGGTTCGAGACGGAGACCTCCGAGACGCCGCTGTCCATCGGCGCGGCCTTCACCCTGCCCGTCGCCACCGAAGGCCAATCCGTGTGGGTCGCCAACTCCAACGGGGAGTACGGCGTGACCGGCGGCAAGGCCGAGCCCGACTTCGACAACGGGCAGTATCACCCCAACAACAATTACTGGATGCTCTTCGACGTGCACCAAGACGCCGTCCTCGAAACCGTCGACGTGTATTCCGGTGGCGGCGGCATGCAGACCATCGAAATCCTCAACGGATCCGGTGCCCTCGTCCACTCTGTCTCCCAGGTGCTCGAAGCCGGACTGAACGTGTTCACGGTCGACGCCGAGCTGCAGGCCGGCGCCAACTACGGCATCCGTTCCGGCACCGACGAGCCCCTGCTCTGGCGGGAGGACAGCGGTGCCGAAGTCAACTACCCCTACGAGGTCGGAAACCTCGCGAGCATCACGAGCACGACCATCAACGGGGACAACCAGTACACGTATTACTATTTCTACTACAACTGGCAGATGTCCTCCATCACACCGTGTCTCTCCCCGCGCGTGGAGTTCACCGTCGAGGTCGAGGAGGTCAATGGCCTCGGTGAGCTGTCCCCCACCGCGGACCGCGAGCTCGTCAAGACCATCGATGTGACCGGGCGAGAAGTCCGGAACCCCGCCCACCAAATGGTCTTCCGCCTCTACTCCGACGGCACCACCGAGAAGGCCATCGTCGGCGACCGGGACTGAACGGAATCAAGAGCAGGCCGCACAACGGCCCTTGAGGAGCACCTGGGCTTCCATCACCTGGAAGCCACCAGACACCGTCAAGCTGACCTCATCCTCGAGGCAACGGACCGTGTTGCACAAGGTGCAATGGAAGTGCGGGTGATTGTGGGTGTGCGCGGGGCCGGAACACGTCCGACACTTGGCGTAATACGTGACGCTGTCCTCTCCGACAAAGGAGTGCACAATGCCATCGTCCTCGAGCCGGTCGAGCAGGCGGTAGACAGTGGTCTTGTTGACCCCCTCTCCCAAACGGTCCAGCAGCATCCGGGCGGACAGGGCCTCATTCGAATCCCCGAATGCGGACAGGACGGCGTCGAGCGATTTTGTGCGGCGTTGAATTCCCACAGGTCGAAATTAATGCAACTGTGTTGCGTTAATGGATTCCGGGGGTAATTTCGCTCCCCCAATCCAGACCCGCGTGAGTTCGTTTTCCATCAAGG
>WTID01000191.1 GCA_011522855.1 Flavobacteriales bacterium | reverse complement strand
TCGTCGACGTAGAGCGAAACCAATACGGCCTTCTCGGTCAGGTACTCGGCCACCGTGGCATTGGGCCAGACCTGCTCTTCCATCTTCCGGCAGTTCACGCAGGCCCATCCGGTGAAGTCCAGGATCATCGGCTTGCCTTCCGCGCGGGCGGCGGCGAGGCCTTCCTCATAGTCTCGGAAGCGGGCTTCGATGTGGCCCGAGGCGTGCCCGTCCGAGGAGCCGCCATGCGCGCCGCCCACCGCGCTGCTGCTTTCGGAGTAGAACAAAGGCGGCGGGAAGCCGGCGATGATCTTCAAGGGGGCGCCCCACAGGCCCGGCATCATGTAGATGGCCAGCACGAGGAACACGGTGCCGAGTCCCCAGCGGCCGACGCTCATGCGCTCGAGCTTGCTGTCATGGGGGAAGCGGAGTCCGCCGTAGAGGTAGATGGCGATGCACAGGGCGACCGCGATCCAGATGGCGATGAAGAGCTCCCGCTTCAGGAGGCCGAGCTGCAGGACGAGGTCGGCGTTGGACAGGAACTTGAAGGCGAAGCCGATTTCCAGCAGGCCGAGGACCACCTTGACGCTGGTCAGCCATCCGCCGCTCTGGGGCAGCGAGTTGAGCCAGCCCGGGAAGGCGCTGAAGAGGGCAAACGGAATCGCAAGCGCGAGCGAGAAGCCGAACATGACGGCAATGGGGCCGCCGAAGTCACCTGTGGCGGCGCCGGCCAAGGCACTGCCGACGAGGGGACCGGTGCAGCTGAAGCTGACGATGGCCAGCGTGGCAGCCATGAAGAAGATGCCGATCAGGCCACCGCGGTCCGCCTGCGCGTCCACCTTGTTGGCCCAGCTGGTGGGCAGCTGGATCTCAAAGGCGCCCAGGAAGCTCACCCCGAAGACGATGAGCAACAGGAACAGGAAGAGGTTGAAGTAGGGGTCCGTGGAAATCAGGTTCAACACGTCCACCCCGAACACCGCCGTCAGCAGCAGGCCCAGGCCGGTGTAGATGAAGATGATGCTGGCGCCGTAGATGAGGGCGTTGCGGATGCCCTCTGCGCGGGTCTTGCTCTGCTTGGTGAAGAAGCTCACCGTCATCGGAATCAGCGGGAACACGCACGGCGTGAACAAGGCCGCAAAGCCGAGGCCCATGCCGAGCAGGAAGAGGACCCACAGGCCGTCGCCCATCTCCTCTTCTTCGGATTCAGCGACGGTCCCCGCGTCACCCGGGCAGAGCTCCGGAACGGCCTCTGTGCGGGCGTCATCCAAGGCGAGGTAGAATTCGACGTCCGGCGGGAAGATGCACTTCGTGTCGTCGCACGTCATGTAGGTGAGCAGGCCGTCGATTTTCTCGGGACGGTCTCCGGTCCAGCTCACCTCGAGGGCCCACCGCACGGTGCCCTCGAAAGACTTGACATCCTTGTCGAAGTTGGGGTCGTAATGGACCTCGGGCGTGCATTCGCGCAGGTCCCCGGCCTCCACGCCTTCCGTGGCGATGGTGAAGGCGGTGGGAATCGGTCCATCGAGCGGGTCGTTGTCGTGGCTGTAGACGTGCCACCCCTCCTCGATGACCGCTGTGGCGACGAGGGTGGCGGCGTTGTCCGCTGTGGCGTGCAGGGCGATGTCCCATTGAACGGGGTCGTAGAGGCCCATGGGCGCGTCGTCCTCGGCGTCGTCCATCCCGAACGCACCGTCGTCCCCGCCATGGCTTCCGCCGTGGCCACCCCCACAGTAATCGGGCTTGGCGCTTTCGGGCCGGATGTCCGCCAACGCGATGTCGAAGTCGATGTCCTCCGGCGGCAGGCACTTGCTTTCGTCGCAGACCATGAAGGTCAGGTAGCCTTTCACCGACTCGGGAATCGCTCCTGGGAAGGACACCGTGTGCACCCAGTGCACGTCTTCCTCGAAGAAGAGCAGGTCGAGCATGAAGTTGGGGTCGTACTCGAGGATGGGCTCGCACTCCGCGGCCGCCGTGTCGGCCGTCTGCACACCCTCGGTCTCGATGGTGAACGAGGTGGGAATCGGCCCGTCGAAGGGGTTCAGGAACTGGCTGTACACGTGCCAGCCGGGTTCGACCGTGGCGTGGAAATCGAGGTCGAGGGTGCCGTCTCCATTGTCATACAGGGCGAAGTCCCATTTCACGGGATCGTGGATCTGCGCGATGGCCGGGACGGACGCTCCGAAGGAGAGGAGCAGGGCGAAGAGGAAATGCAGGGGCTTCACGGGCACGTTGCTTTGCGGGCGGGAAGATAATGCCGCATTGGCCCTTGGGCGCCGTGCGGAACGCCAATGCATGCGAAGGATGCCGTCCCGTCAGAGGGTGATTTCCTGACCGGGCTCAAGTCCGAACCGGCGGCGGAACCACCCGGCTCCGAGGTAGACCAGCGGGGTGTCGACGGCGGCCACGAGGACCTTGAAGCCGAATCCGTTGACCAGCAAGGCCCCGAACAGGCCCCATTCAATCTCCCCGACGCTGCACAGCAAAAGGAGCACGACCATCGTGTCCACGAACTGGGAGGGGATGGTCGAGAAGTTGTTGCGGAGCCAGAGCATGCGGCCGCCGGTGCGCATTTTCCAGAAGTGGAAGATGCGGACGTCGAGGAACTGGGCGAGCAGGTAGGCGGCCATGGAGGCCCCCACGGCGAGCGCGGTCTGCCCGAAGACATGGTCGAATTCCCCGTCGGTCACGGGCGACCAGGCGGTGGCCGGTGCCGCTCCGGCGAGGGTGATGACGGCCAGCGTCAGGAGGGAGGCTGCGAGTCCGGCCTTGACCACGTCGTCGGCGCGCTTGCGCCCGTAGACCTCGCTGATGAGGTCGGTGACGAGGAAGGTCAACGGATAGGGCAACAGGCCCACGCTGGCTTCAAAGGTGTAGTCGAGGCCGGGCAGGGTCCACGCGAAGAATTTGCGGAAGGCCAGGTTGCAGGTGACGAGGCTCGAGACGAACAGGGCCGCGAGCACGAGGTACAGGCC
>WTID01000046.1 GCA_011522855.1 Flavobacteriales bacterium | reverse complement strand
AGTCCTTGGCCGTCATGTAGTTGACGGTGATGTGCTTGCCGACGTCGCGGATGAAATCGAGGAAGCTGAAGTCCTGGAACCAGTCGTAGTTGTTGACCACCCGGGCCGCTGACGGACCATCGAAGTCGAGGAACCGCTCGAGCTGGGCTTTCTGGCAGGCGAGGTTGTGCTGGAGGACCTCGACGTCGAGGAACTGGCGCTCGGCGGTCTTGCCGCTGGGGTCACCCACCATGCCGGTGGCCCCTCCGACGAGCGCGATCGGACGGTGTCCGGCCCGCTGCAAGTGCACGAGGAGCATCACCGGAACGAGGTTGCCGATGTGCAGGGAATCCGCCGTCGGATCGAAGCCGACATAGCCGGTCGTCTGCTCCTTGGCGAGTTGCTCCTCGAGGCCCGGCATGGCATCGTGCAACAGGCCGCGCCACTTCAATTCGGCAATGAAATCCATGGGCGCAAAGGTACGGCGGGAGCGGGGCGTTGCAGGGAGTGGAGTCAGAGGAAGGGGACCAATTCCTCCAGCTTCATGGACCGGGACCCCTTGAGCAGGATCGTGCGGCCCGATAGGGTGTCGGCCTGGAGCGCGGCCGTCACCTCCTCCGTGTTGGGGAAGGTGCGGTCACCCGGTGCGTGTTTGGCAAATTGCGCGCCGACCACCCAGCATTCGAGGCCGCATTCCCGGGCCACGTCCCGGGCGAGGCGATGGCCCTCGGCCGAATGCGCCCCGAGCTCCATCATGTCCCCTAGGATGACCAGCGGTGAACCATGGCCAGCGGCGGCAAAGGCGCGGAGGGTGGATTCGACCGAGCTCGGATTGGCGTTGTAGCAATCGACGATGACGGTGTTGCGGCCGGTGTCCACCGTCTCGCCGCGCTGGCGGACGGGCTCGAATGCGGCCAGGGCCGCGCAGATGTCGGCCGCCGGCACGCCGAAGTGAAGGCCGACGGCGACAGCGGCGGCCATGTTCGCGACCTGATGTGGCCCCTCGAGCTGGACCGGCAGAGGCTTCCCCTCCACGTGCCACGGCCCGGGCGTCCGGGTGCCGTCCAGGGACCAGAAGAGGTGCGCGTCCGGAGCGTCTCCATCCCGCCAGAGAAGCGGGGGGTGATCCTCGGTCCGGTAGAGGCTCCGCGTGAGGCCGTCCAGCGCACTCAGCGCCATGAGGTCCGGGTCATCCGCCGGCACCAGCGCCATGCCCCCCCGGGAGGAGAGGTGAACGTAGAGTTCTTGTTTGCCCTTCTTGACCCCATCGAAGCCCCCGAACCCTTCGAGGTGGGCGAGGCCGACATTGGTGATCATGCCGTGCGTCGGATCGGCAATGCGGGACAACAGGGCGATCTCGCCCTGGTGGTTGGCCCCCATTTCCACGAGGGCGAATTCCACGTCGGCCGGCATGGAGAGCAGGGTGAGGGGCACCCCGATGTGGTTGTTCAGGTTGCCTTCCGTGGCGTGCACATCGAAGGACCTCGACAGGACGGCCCGCAGGAGTTCCTTGGTGGTCGTCTTCCCGTTGCTCCCGGTCAGGCCGAAGACCGGGCCCGGAAACCTCGTCCTGTGCCGGTGGGCCAGGTCCTGCAGGGCGCTCAAGACATCCTCCACGTGAAGCAAGCGGTCTCCACTGAGCGCAGGGTCGTCCACCACGGCGGCGAGGCAGCCGGCAGCTAGGGCCTCGTGCGCAAAGGCATTGCCATCGAAGCGCTCCCCCTTCAGGGCAAAGAAGAGCTTGCCCGGTCCACACCGTCGGGTGTCAGTGGTGACCCCGTCGGACCGGTCGAACCAATCGAGCAGCGCTTCGGTGGAGGTGAGGTTCATGCCTGCCAAGAAAAGGCGAACCCCGTGAGGCTCGAGGCCAGCACGGGGTTCGCAATGAACAGGGGTTCGGTGGTGGGGATCAGTTGTCGCCCATGGCGTTGCCCCGCGGGGATCCGACACGCGTCATGGCGCAACGGAATCCGATGGTGGAGCTGCTCTGGTCCTCCTCGAGGAAGCGGCGGGTGCCCGGGATGACCCAATACACGCGGTCGTTCCAGCTTCCGCCCTTGTACACGCGGACGTTGTCGTTGATCAACGAGGTGCCGCCGTACTCGTAGACGGTGCCTTCCTCTTCCTGGTCGAAGTAGATGCTGCTCTCCTTGTCGCCATCGAGGTAATCGATGTTGTCGGCAATCTGATAGTTGCGGCGTCCGATGTTCTCCTCGAGCGTCACCTCGCGGTAGCGCATCTGACCCGGCGTGTTCGTGATGTTGCGCGTCCATGCCTTCCGCAGGTCCGGAGCGCAGGGGGCCTCGCTCTCCTCGATGAGGTCGAGGGCCTCGTCCATCTGGATCATGGCGTCCTCCACCCGCTTCAGGTCGAGGTTCTCGTTGGCGTTCTCCACCTTCTGGTTGAGGGCGTCGATGAGGTTGTTGCCTGCAGAGGTGAGGCGGCCTTCCGTCGTCTCGGTGTACTCCTCGAGGAAGCCCTCGATGGCGCTCACGTCGTACTGCACGTAATCCAGCTTGTCGGCCACGTTGCCCTCGCTGTCGAGGAGCTTGGTGGAGAAGACATTTCCACGGAACGGACGGAACTCCTGGGCATCCTGCAGCGTGCCGGGACGGTAGACGTCCATGACCCACTCGCTGACGTTGCCGGCCATGTTGTAGAGGCCGTAGTCGTTGGGCGCGTAGCTGTACACCGGAGCGGTGACGTCGGCATTGTCGTTCAGGGCTCCTGCGACACCCATGTAGTCACCGCGGGCACGGACGAAGTTGGCGTTGATCTCACCGTAGAACTTGCCTCGGCTGTCGTCGTTCCGCACGTAGTGGCCATCCCACGGGTAGGTCCGGCGGCTCGTGATCAGCTCCTCACCACTGTTTCCGATGAGGGACAGGGCAGCGTACTCCCACTCGGCCTCGGTGGGCAGGCGGTAGTCCGGAAGCAGGATGCCGTCGGTCATGGCCACGTTGCGGTAGCCGACGCCGTTGGGGCGGA
>WTID01000025.1 GCA_011522855.1 Flavobacteriales bacterium | reverse complement strand
GTAATAGATCCCTTCCTCCTCGACGGCCGTGTTGCCCCAGATGAGGGTCTCTCCCGGGCACAAGGAGGTCTCCGTCGTGTCGAAGGCACAGACCTCGGAGACGAGGGCGAATTGCCCGGACCCCATCGGCAGGCAGCCGGCATCCATCTCCGCGGTGGACGGCGTCATCGACATCGTTTCACACGGAGCAGACCAAGGCTGCGCTCCCAGTGCATCGCGGCTGACGACAGACAGCGTGCCCATCTCATCGAGCCAAGGCTGCAGGCTGGACTCTTCGGCGCCCATCATCCACGTGACATCGGCATCAAAGTCCCCTCCACCGTACTCATCGACCACCCAGTGGCCGACAGGCACGAATTGATCCGGCGCGGACGGCGGCACCGGGTCGAGCCGGTGCACCACCACTTCCCCGCCAGGCGAAGCCGCACCTGAAGGGACATCCAGGCTGCCCCCCACATTGGGCAGATCCACCGTGCCCGGTCCGTCGACCATCACGCGGTCGAGCACGCCCGACCCCACAACGGCCGAGGAACCCGCCAGGGTCGAGCCGCCGCTGAAGGTGCCGTGCTGGGAGTTGCCGCGCTTGTTGACGAGGAAATGCGTGTCCTCATTGAATTGGTAATAGGCCACCAGATCCGGATCCGCCTCCACCACCGATTGGGGCAATGTCAGGTGCCGCTGCTCCCGGATCTCCTCCCGGGTGAGGGTCCGGTTCCAAATCTTAACCTCGTCGAGGGCCCCGGTCATGTTGCGGCTTCCCCAGCCGCGATAGCTCCCGAGGAACTGGACATCCTGCACCCCCGGCTCCGCGGAGAAGGCGTGGTGGGCCTCCACCCCATCGAGGTAGACGCGCACCCCGTCCGGCGCCACCGTCATGGCCACGTGGGACCATTGGTCCGCCGGCACGGTCAAGCCGCTGCTCCACCACCAGGCACCGCCTGGCCAATGGTAGCCGAGCTCGTTGTTCTGGCGGAAGTTGAAGCCGCCGCCGGCTCCGCTCGCGATGATCATCGCCGTGTAGTCCGGCTGGATCCCGTCCGGACGCACCCAGGCCATGGCCGTGAACGTGTTGGTGTACAGTCCGAGGTCGTGGGTCAAGCCGTGGCCGTTGGAGCCGCTGCATTCCAGGGCCATGCCCGGGACACCGGAGGCCTCGCACTGGCTCGTCGGTCCGACGTGCACCATGGCGGGCACCGTTTTGGAATCGCTGTTCCCCGCCGAGTCGGTCACGGTCAGCGTCACGTTATAGGCTCCGCCCTCCCCGAAAATGACGACCGGATTGCGGTCCGTCGAGGACGAGACGAAGGCGGGCTCGGGATCGAAAGACCACGACCACGTTGCCCCCTCGTGGACCAGAATGCTGTGGCAGGCAAACCGCACCGAGTCCCCGGCGCAATACACCTCGGGGTTGGCCGTCATCGGCTGGGCGATGGGCGCCGGCGTGAAGGGGAAGTCCGCCTGCCAGATGCCCTTGCCCTTGTCGCCCACCCGCAACACCGCATCGCGGTGGAAGGGCAGGCACTCGTACGGCGCCCAACGCGCGGGCAATCCGGTTCCGAAGGAGGTCCAGCCGCTGGCCGCTGCTGCCCGGTGGTGCGCTCCGGTGGTCGACACCACCACGGTGCCCGCCTCCCCTAGGCAGACCACATCCCGCAGGGCGAGTCCCAGCAGCCCCTCCGTTGGGTCCTGTCCCGGGTTGGTCCAGATGATGCCGCCGTCCACGGAACGCCGGATGTCATCGTCATCGGCCCGGATGGCCCAGACCTCCTCGTCGTTCGCGGGGTTCAGGGCAATCTCCATGCTGCTCCACCCCGAAGGCAGGCCCGTCACGGTCGACCAGGTTGTGCCCCCATCCAGCGAACGGTGGAGCGTGCAACTTCCCCCCGCCCGAACGACGGCGTAAAAGAGGTTGCGGTTGCCCCGCCCCTGCTCAATCTCCAACACGGTACCGCTCCCGAAATCATGCAGCAGCTCAAAGCTGGCGCCCCCGTCGAAGGAGCGGTGGAATCCGCTGCCGTTGCCGAGCGCCAGATGGTCCGCGTACAACGGATCCCGGACCAGTTCGCTCGACCGGGAATCCACATAGCTCTCGGTGGGATACATCGCCAGGTTGCCGATGCCACTGGGGGCGTCATCGAATCCGGACCCCAGGCGCAGGTCGCCGATGTCACTGAAGCGGAGCTCATCCGCATCGAGGGGGTTGACGTACCCAGTCGGTGCCTCCGCCCCGCCGAGCCGCAGGTGCAGTCCCGTACCGAAGTCCTGCCGGAAGGCCGTGTTGCCGTTGTGGTACCGCCCCCCGGTCTGGACGTCCGTGTTCCACCCCTGCGAAAAGCCCCAGAGGGTCGTGTTGTAGATGCCGTATTTCCGGCTCGTGTGGGTGGTCAGCTCGTCGGTGCTGTGGTTCAATCCACCATCCGAGGCCACCCACACATCCTCTCCGAGCACGTGCAAATCCTGGATGTCCGGATGCACCCACCCGATGTCATCCGCCCCAGCTCCGTAGGCCCCGATGCGGTCCCACGTCACGCCGCCATCGTCGGTGGCGTTGAGGGCGGTCACGCCGACCCACACGCGGTCAGCATCCTCGTGGGAGACCGCCATGGCGAAATCGTAAAAGCCCTGATAGATGCCGGTGCCGTTCATGTTGCCCGTGGCCAGGCTCGGGTGCACATCCACATCGTAGGGCGCGCCATCCTGGCCGTTGGGATTGGTCCAGAGGTCCCCGCGGTCGTCGCTCCGATAGAGGCCGATCCACCCCGTGTCGCTCGCCTTGCCCTTGCCGATGAGGGCCACATAAACCCGATCGGGATCCGCCGGCGTGGTGCCGAGGCGGCCGCCGTGGTCGTCCGCCGCATTGGGGTCGGACGGAACGAAGTAGCCATTGTCATAGAGGGAAAAGGTCGCCCCGCCGTCATCGGATCGATGGAAGGCACAGCGCTCCGGCAGCGGCTCGTGGACCAGCGCGTAGACCG
>WTID01000021.1:10154-11970 GCA_011522855.1 Flavobacteriales bacterium | reverse complement strand
CTCGACGCCCTCGGCGTCTGCGGTGGCGACTGCGTTTCGGACACAGACGGAGATGGAATTTGTGACACGGACGAAGTCGGAGGCTGCACGGATGAGGCGGCCTGCAACTTCGACCCGACAGCCACCGATGATGATGGCACCTGCACCTACGCCGGCCCCATTCTGGACTGCAACGGAGACTGCATCAACGACAGTGACGGAGACGGCATCTGTGACGAGAACGAAAACGAATGCCCGGACTACAATGGAAACGGCATCTGTGACAACCTCGACGTCTTCGGTTGCACCTACCCGGACGCGTGCAACTTCGACCCGGCCGCAACGGCTGATGATGGATCCTGCACCTATGCCGCCAGTGGCTTCAACTGCGACGGGACGAGCATTGATGGTTCCGACTCGTTCGCAGGATGCACCTATCCCCAAGCCTTGAACTACAGCGGAGCGGCCACCGTCGATGATGGAAGCTGCGTGTTCGTCGGCATCCTCGATGAAGTTGGCCCCTGTCTCTTCGACGTGTCCAACGATGGCATCGTCAACACCCCTGATCTCCTGATTTTCCTACAATACTGGGAAGCCACTTGCGAGTGACCTCCTGCACGAACCAAATCAACCGGAAAGCCGCGCCCTCAAAAGCGCGGCTTTCTTCTTGAGATGGACCGTCCGGTCCATGCTCTCCAGATGATCCAGCCGATTTGGTAGAAGGGCAGGGGAGGCGAGAGCGTCCTCCGAGCCGACGTCGTGCAACACTCAACCGCCTGTATTGCCCTTATTGCCGGGCGGCTTCGGCTTCCTCGCGGGCGAGGATCTCGCCGATCTGTTCGGCGCCGACCTGCTTGGCGATGACCTTCTTGTCCCGGTCAAGCAGGAACATTTTCGGCGTCGCGTAGACGTCGAACGTGGTGCGGAAATTCAAGCTCTTCAGCGTCGTCACGCCCGCCATGATGAGGGCGGTGGCACTGTCGGTCGCATTGATCTGCGGGTTGTCGGACACGTGGATCCAATCGCCGATGTTCTTCTCACGGACGAATTCAAGCCAGGGCTCCGGTTCGAAATCGTTGCCGATCGCATAGATCTCGAGCCCTTTGTCATGCCACTCCTCATACAGGGCCTCCAGCTTGGGCATCTCCTTCTTGCAGTGGCCGCAGGTTGACTCCCAAATCGAGACGAGGGTGTACTTCGCCTCCACGTCGTACAGGCTCACCCAGTTCGTCTGCGAGGTGTCCGGCAAGATGATGTTGGGAATGCGCTCTCCGCATTGGCTGTATCGCAGATCCTCGGCGCGGTCGACCACCTTCTTCAACTGGGCTTCGCCCAACCAGTCCGCCTTGCCGGTGGCGTAGTAGCTGTCCACGAGATTCACGAAGACCTTGTCCATGCACATCACCTGGCTCTTCTCGGCGGAGAAGGTGAAGAAGTGGACGAGGTACTTGAACATGTCCGGATCGCCCTCTGCCTTGCCGATGAGCTTGTGGACCTCGGCGAGGGCCGTGTCCGGCAATTGGGGCATGACGGTGTTCCAGTATTGCTCCAGCAGTGTGTGCAGGGCCGGATCTCGTACCAGCCGCCCATCCTGGAAGTCCACACGGGCCCAATACAGCTCCCGGAAACGGTAGTACCGCCAGAGCTGCGGATTGGCCGCATCGAGGGGAGCCTCGGGGACATCGGGCTCCCGGACCATGCGGATCATCTTGGCAAACAGGGTCTCGCCGTGCTCCTCCTGGATGCGGTCCTGCTTGGCCTCCACCTGGATGTTGAGCACCTCGAGGTCTTGAAGGAGCTGGGCCCGTTCGGCTTCGGTCAGGGTCGAATCCTTGGC
>WTID01000021.1:0-10054 GCA_011522855.1 Flavobacteriales bacterium | reverse complement strand
GCCGTGTCGGCGTAGTACATCTTGTTGCCGTAGTAATTGGCCAGATAGATGGTGTCTCCCTCGGCCAAGCCGTCAATCCCAAAGGAGAGGAGAGGGTCCTTCTGGCCCGAAGCGGTGGCCGACACGAGGAGGAGGCCTACCACAGTCAGGGCGCACTGCGGGAATCGCGAAAGGGAACGGAAATCGATCATCGACGGGAGCAATGGGTGGCCGCTAATTTAGCCGCAGGACATGGCACCGGATGTGAACAAAATCTTCGATTGGGGAATCCTCGGGTGCGGCTGGCTCGGACGGGCTTGGGCGCTCGACCGGATCCAAGCAGGAGAATCCGTCTGGGGCAGCGCGAGGCGCACCCGCATCCTCTCCGAACTGAAGGCAGACGGCATCCACCCCGTGGCGTTCGACGCCTCCCTCGAGACCAATGAAGTCTGGCCCCGATGCCGGAATCTGCTCATTGCGCTTCCTCCTTCCGCAGGAGAGGAGTCGTTCCGGAAAGCCGCCACGTTCAGCCACGATTGCGACTGGACGGTGCTCATCAGCAGCACCAGCGTCTACCCGGACGGCGATGGCCACCACACGGAAGACGACGCCGTGAGAAGGATCAGCCCCCATTCCGGCGTTTGCCTTCTCGATGTCGAGTCCCATTTCAATGCGACCCGGACCACCATCCTTCGGGCCGGCGGCCTCTTCGGTCCTGGGCGACACCCGGGCGGATTCCTCCGGAACCGGGACCTCACCAACCCTGCGGATCCTGTCAACATGGTTCACCTAACCGACGTGCTCAACGCCATCGGTCACGTCCAGCGCAGCCGAATCGAAGGCCCGTGCAACCTGGTGGCGCCCATCGCCAGCTCCAGAGGGGACTTCTACGGAGCCGCCGGGGCCGTCACCTCCTCAAGCCCCATTCCCGTCCGGCCTGAAGGACGGCGCATCCTGTCGGACCGACTGATCGACTCCGGATTCGCTTTCCGTCACCCGGACCCGGTGACCACCGTGGCCGACATGACCCCGCCCACACCATGACCGTGCTCCACCGCCCCTTTCTCCTCCAGCGCGACGGAGACCGCGACCTCCATGGACGATGGCACCTCCCTGAATCGGAGGGGAAGGGTACGGTGCTCTTCTTGCACGGATACAAGGGCTACATGGATTGGGGAGCATGGTCCTTGGTGGGCGACCATTTCGCCGCTCAAGGATGGCGATTCCTCCGCCTCAACTTCTCCCACAACGGCACCACGCCGTCACGCCCCGCGGAATTCACCGATCTCGACGCCTTCGCGGCCAACACCTATTCCCGGGAGCTCGACGAAGCCACTGACGTCCTCCGCGCCCTGCGCACGCCGGGAAGCACCGAGGAATCCCAACGCGCCGCCTCGATGCCCCTGGCCGTCATCGGACACAGCCGGGGCGGGGGCATCGCCTGTCTGGCCGCTGCTGAAGCGGACAAGGCACTGCGCGAACAGGAGCAGGCCGGTGTCGACTCCCTCGTGACTTGGGCTGCCGTGGCCGACTTCGGATCCCGCTTTCCCACAGGGGAGGAGCTCGCCACCTGGAAGGCCACGGGCCGTCGCGAGATCATCAACCACCGAACGCGCCAGAGGCTCCACCACAACTGGTCCTTCCACGAGGACTTCACCGCCAATGAGCAACGGCTCCACATCGAATCCGCCGTTCGCCACTACCCAGGCCGGATGTTGGTCGCCCACAGCCGGGACGATGCCGCCGTCACGGTGGACCATGCCCAGCGGCTGTCTGCATGGGGAAGTGAGTCCGACCTCGTCCTGCTGGAGCAAGGCGGGCACACCTTCGGAGCCTCAGAACCCTGGACGGAGGCCTTTCTCCCCGACGCCATGCAGGCCGTAACGCAAACGACCCTGCGCTTCCTGGAGGAAGGCAGGGCCGTTCAATGAAGTCAGGATCCGGACTCAGCGGCGGATGACGAGCTTCCGCAGATTCTTCTGGTCGTCAGTTCCAATCAGGTAGACACCCTCGGGCAGATCAAGCTGCACGGACTGTTGACCCGCATCCAGCGACTCGCTGAGCACCTCGCGGCCCATCAGATCGAGCACGACCAGCGTGGTCTGGGTCTGGACGCCGGACAGGCGCAGTTGGCCGCTGGTCGGGTTCGGATGGAAACCGAACGCTTGGGCTGCGGCCTCTTCCACATTCACCAGGTCCACATCACTCTCGGCGAGGGTGATGGAGTCGATGTAGTACAAGCCAATGGTCTCGCCATCGCCCAGCGCATAGAAATTGATGCTGCTGAAGTTGCCGTTGTAGGCGGCCTGGAAGACCTCCTCTCCATCGATCCACATCTTGAAGAGGTCCTGTTCGAGGTCCACCACGAAGCGGACGTTGAACCACTCGTCGTGCGGGACGGCCGATGGATCCGCCATGCCCCACGGCCCATCGGTCAAGAGCGTGCCGTCGGTGGTGGCAAAGACGTTGCACTGCCAGCTGTCGGTTCCCGCGCCGGCCACATCTGTGCCCTGCACGTTGAAGTAGGCAGAATGGCCGGTCGGGATGAGCATTTCCCAGTCCAGGCTCCAATTGCCCTCAGACTTGCCCACGTTTAGGAGCACGTCCATCGGACCGCCCGTGACGTTCTGGGCCTCAATCTTGAGGGAGTTCACGCCCTCATGGGCGAGGGAGTCGTCCACCTGGGAGTCCCATTCACTGCCCTCGGTTCCCCCGGGCCAGATGTCAAACAGGTCGCTCTCCACGCAGATGTAGTCGCCTGCGGTGTAATCCTCGAAGCCCTCCTCGTATTGAGCGTAGGCACCGGTAGCTGCAAAGCAGGCTGCAAAGAGTAGAAGTTTCTTCATGTGTGGTTTTGATTTGCTGAAAATTAAATCTCAGGAAAGAGCGTGGCATTTGCAATGAAGGGAGAAGGCAACATCCGAAAGTTGAAAGGCCGCATGGACGGCGAATCGGCCGTGGCCTACAGCTGGAGCCAGGCGGACATCCTCGACCCCATGCCCGATGTGGACATGGCCGACTGGGTGGGAAAGACCCTGCGTCTCGAATTCGCCAACGCCATCCATTGCACGGTCACCGGCAAGAAGATCCGCAGAACATACGGGGACGGGATGTCCTTCGACGCCTTCCAGAATTCCCCCCTTGCCGTCGAGAGCATCATCCACCCGGAGTTGAGTCGCATCCATGAGGGCATCGCCCTGCGGGACAAAGAGTGGGAGGAAAAGCACCACAACCAGCCTCACGTCGTCTACCTGAGTTTCACCAGTGGAATCAAGGTGGGCGTCACCCGGGACACGAACATGCCCTACCGGTGGATCGACCAGGGCGCCAGCGGAGCCACCGTGATTGCCAACACCCCGTACCGCCAGCTGGCGGGACTCATTGAGGTGGCCCTGAAGGACACGTTTGCCGACAAGACCCAGTGGCGGGCCATGCTCACCGCGGGCAATCCGGACCCTGCCGCCGTGACGAACGCCCTGCTGGATGCCAAGGAGCAAGCCTATGAATCGTGCCCTTCGGATTTCGAGGACTTCCTCGACGATGGGGAAGAGGTGACCCTCCTGCAGTATCCGTCCGAGGCATTTCCGGACAAGGTCACTTCGCGCAAATTGGACAGCGAGAACCCCATCGTCGAAGGCCGACTCGAGGCCATCAAGGGGCAATATCTCCTGTTCGAGGGGGGACAGGTCTTCAATGTCCGCCGCCACTCCGGCTACCGGGTGCGGTGGTCGCTGTCCTGACCGTCAATTCAGGGAGGGGTCCGTCGGCCAGGTCGTGACCCGGCCATAGCCCCCGCCTTTGCTCTTCATCATGGACGTCCACAAATCACCGGGGCTCGGATTCATCACCACCTCGAGCTTGGGTTCAACGGGGGCATCGTGGACATACCAGCTGCGCTGCTTCATTTCACCTTCAAGCTGACCGGAACCCCACCCGGCATACCCGGCAAAGAAGCGCACATCCCCGGCCTTCGCGCCTCCCTCTTTGATCAGAACGGCCAAGTCGTCGTATTCCCCCCCAAGCCAGAGGCCGGGGAGCACGGGAATCGACCCCTCGACCCCATCTCCCAGCCGGTGGAGACAGAACAGGCTGTCCGCATGGACCGGACCGCCCCGATGAACCTCATGGTCCAGGCCCCAAGGCTCCGCGTCGGGCAGCAGGGACGTGAGGGTTCGCCCCATGCCGTTGTTGAGCACGAACCCGAGCGATCCTTGCTCATCATGATCGCACAGGAACACCACCTTCCGACCGAACCAGGGGTCGTCCAGAAAGGGCTCAGACAACAGGAACTGTCCCGGTTTGGGCTCGGCATCCGCCGGCGGCATCCAATCCATGCCGCAATTTCCCACTTTTGGGGCCGATGACCATGCGCCCCATCCACCTGTTCCTCCTTGGCCTGACCATGGCCTGTGCATTGCCCCTCTGCGCACAGGACCACCCCCTCGGCGAAACGCCCACCTGGGCCGAGGCGATTGCCGCGTACGAACAACTCCATCAGGACCACCCGGACGCAACGGAGTTCGTGGAATTCGGGCTGTCCGATGTCGGCCGGCCACTCCACCTGTTCACCATGGGCCCCTCGGATGCTCCGTTGCGCATTCTCGTCAACAATGCCATCCACCCGGGTGAGCCCTGCGGGGTCAACGCCTCCCTGATGTGGGCGACGGACCTACTCCAGCCCGGCCGACTGCCCGAGGGCGTCCACATCGGCATCGTCCCGCTCTACAATGTAGGAGGGGGGCTGCGGCGCAATTGCTGCACCCGCGCCAACCAGAACGGCCCGGAGGAATACGGGTTCCGAGGCAATGCACGGAACCTGGACCTCAACCGGGACTTCATCAAGTGCGACAGCCGGAACGCCCTGTCGTTCAACGCCATGTTCACCGATTTCGACCCGGACCTCTTCGCCGACACCCACACCTCCAATGGTGCCGACTACCAGGCCACCATGACCCTCATTGCCACCCAACCCGACAAACTCGGGGGACCGCTGGGTGCTTGGCTTGAGGCGACCCTGCTGCCCGAGCTGTATTCCGGCATGGAAGAAAGGGGAACGGAGATGTGTCCCTACGTCTACAGCCTGGGCGCCACACCGGATGACGGGATCCAGGACTTCCTCGAAACGCCCCGGTTTTCGACCGGGTATGCGGCCCTGCACCACACCATCGGTTTCACCACTGAAGCCCACATGCTCAAGCCGTTTGACGACCGGGTCAAGGCCACGCTGCGCTTCCTCGATGTGCTGCTGGAGGCCGGGGTTCGGCATGCGGAGGTCATCGACGCCTTGAGACAGGCCCAGGACCATGCCTATCGGCACACGAGTTCCCATCCCGTGGACTGGACCCTAGACACGACGGCCGTGGATTCCGTGCGCTTCGGCGGATTCGAAGCCCGATACGAATGGAGTGCGGTGACCGGATCCAAACGACTCCGGTACGACCGGTCCGCCCCCTGGACCCGGAACATCGTCCACCTTCACACCTTCCGACCGACGCAGGAAGCCAGCCTGCCTGCCGCCTTCATCGTGCCCCAAGCCTGGCGACACGTCATTGCCCGGCTCGAGGCGAATGGCGTCGTCTCCATCCCGATTCCACAGGACACCTCCCTGACCGTCGAAGTGACCCGCATCCTCGATCACAGCGCGCCAAACCGGCCTTACGAAGGGCACCACCTTCGGACGGCCTTGTCCACTTCACGAACCTTGGAGTCCGTCCAGCTCTTCGCTGGCGACCTCCTCATCCCGGCCGACCAGCCCGCCGCCCGATACCTGCTGGAAACCTTGAGCCCACAGGCTGTGGACGCCTTTTTCCGTTGGAACTTCTTCGACAGCGTCCTCCAACAGAAGGAGTACTTCTCTTCCTACGTCTTCGAGGACACGGCCGAACGGCTTCTCGACGAATCCCCAACCCTCCGCTTAGCACTGGATTCAGCGCGGGCGGAACGCGACCTGTCGGCGCGGGCCCAGCTGGATTTCATCTATCGCCGTTCGCCCCACAGCGAAGGCACGGCTGGACGCTATCCCGTATTCCGGATTCCTGCCGGCCAATCCCTCCCGTTCCGTGAGTGATCTCCTTCACCAGTTCATCTCCGGCTATCACCAGGCAGTCCGCACATTGAGACGGGAGGTCCTGGATGCCACCCCGGGACAATGGCGGCTGGCTGCAGACACCGTGGCCAGACTGTACATCCCGCCCCGAGACCTCATCGTCGAGCCCCATGAGCGGCAAGGTCTTTCCGGCGAGTTGGTGCGTAGACAATCCGTCCCAGACTCGGCAACGGCGATTGTCTGGATTCACGGCGGCGGCTTCGCCTTCGGCTCGCCCAGAACCCACCGGGCGGCAGCCGCCGCCCTATCCAAAGCGACCCAACGCCCGGTGTGGATTCCCCATTACCCGCTCGCTCCAGAGCATCCCCATCCAGCGGCACTCGACGCGCTGGACCGCGCGGGAGCTGACGAACCGATGGACATCGTCGGGGACTCCGCTGGCGGCAACCTCGCTCTGTGCTGGGCCTTGCGCAGGAAGAGGGGAGACCGGCTCATCCTGCTCTCGCCATGGCTCGACCTTCGGGTAGACGGCCCTTCTGCCCAGCGAAATGAATCCCGCCACAGCGCCTTCGACCGGGAGGACCTGCGGGAGTACGCCAGCCTCTACCTCGCCGGCAAGGCACCCACAGCGCCCGATTGCAGCCCGCTCCTGGCCTCGGCGGAAGACCTGAAGACCTTGGGGGAGCTGTTTTTGGAGCATTCGGAAACTGAGCTTCTCGCGGAGGATTCCGTGGCCTTCGCCACCGCCTGTCGACAAGCAGGACTCGACATCACCCACGCCATTGAGCCCGATGCCCCGCATGGTTGGCAGCTGTTTCCAGACCTCTTGCCGGAAGCCAAACGAAGCGTCGGACGGATGCGCGATTTCCTTGCACAGCCTTGACGGTTCGACTGTATTGGGTTCACCTCGACTTCACACGCCGCCTTCACCTTGCGGTCGTCAAATCAAGCAGGATTTGATTTCAGGTTCTCATGTCACCTTGGTCGCTTCAGCCAATGGTGATCCCAGGCAAAGCCACCTCCGAACGCGGGGGTGGCTTTCTTCATTGGACCTCATCCAAGGACTCGAGGAGCCATTGGAGCGCCTGATCGAGCTCATCGGCCGACGCATTCAGTGGAGGCGCCAGCCGGAAGCCCTGTGGACGGCTCAGGAACCAGAACAGGATGACCCCCCGTTTCCGGGCGGCCGCAACCAAGGCCGACACGCGGTCCGGTCCATCGAGATCCACCCCGAGGAAATGACCGTGGCCGCGGACTTCCACCACAGCGGAATGGGCAGACAAGGCCTGCTTCCATTGCGCTCCAGTCGACCGGATTCTCTCCCAATCCAATCCCTCCAACTCCTCGAGGAAAGCCGCGGCGGCCGCGCAGGCCATCGGATGGCCACCAAACGTCGTGATGTGGCCCAGCTTCGGGTGCTCACGCAGGCTCGACATGCACTCCCGACCTGCAACAAAGGCTCCGATGGGCATGCCACCACCAAGCGCCTTGCCGAGGACCAACACATCCGGCACGACCCCGACCCGCTGGAAAGCATGGACATGCCCGGTCCGACCGAGACCACATTGGATCTCATCCAGAACCAGCAGGGCTCCAACTTGAGAACAACGGTCACGCATGGCGTGCAAATGGTCCGACGGAACCGGCCGGATGCCCGCATCGCCCTGCACCGTTTCCACGAACACGGCCGCGGTCCGCTCCGTGATGCGGTCCACCGCCGCCGCCGAACCGAACGGCACATGGGACACGTCGGGGAGGAGCGGCATGAACGCATTGCGCCTGTGGGACGGCGTAGACAGGCTCAGCGCGCCAAACGTGGCCCCATGGTACCCGCCTTCGACTGCCAGAATTTCGGTCCGGCCCGTGGCCCTTCGAACCAATTTCATGGCCCCCTCGATGGCTTCGGTGCCACTGTTTACGAAGTACACCGCATCCAGTCCGGTGCCCTCGAGGCTCGAGAGCAACCTTGCCGCGGCCCGGTCTTGGGCTTCCTGGGCGTATTCACCGTACACCATCACGTGCAGATGCCGGTCCAACTGCTTCTGCAAAGCGCGCCGAATGGCCGGGTGGCCGTGGCCCAGCGAGCTCACGCCGATGCCGCTGACCATGTCGAACAGGCGCTCACCGGATTCCGTCTCCATCCAGCACCCTTCGGCGCGTACGATGCGCTCACCGAGCGGGTGGGGGGTCGTCATCGCGAGTCCCCGGTCGAGAAAGTGGCCGTGGTCACTCATGGGACAGGTTCCGCGTCGAATTCAAATTCATCGGCAAACACCCACGTGGGATTCCAGCGCCCCAGATGCCATTCTGGAATCTCCCCGCCATTGAATTGGCTGAGTTCAAGGCGCACATACCGGGCCAACCGACTGCCCGTCTGCTCAATCCGCTTCGTTTGGGGCGTGTAGTCCTCCGGGTCCAATCCGGGTGCCTCACTTCCAAAAATCTCGAAATCCGCCGTGTCCATCGCCGTCCGGAAGGTCACCGACTCCGGCGCCCAGATCCAGGACTTCACATCCTGCAGGACGCCGACGCCCATCCGGCTGACGCGGTGTACCCCTCCGAGGTCGACGGTCACCACGGCATCGTGGCCATAGTATCCCTGCCAATCCCCCGTGCGGAAATCGGACCCGACACCCACGATTCCATCAATCAATGCCCGATCACCACCGGCAGCATACTGATTGGCATACGGCGATTGGATGGTCACGCCATAGTTGGGATTCACCCGCGCAATCCGCCCGGACACCACGGCACTCCGGCGCCCGGCTTTCTCGGAGACCAATTGGATGGTCTGCGTCCCCTCCACACGGATGGGGCCCTCGACCGGCTGGAATCCCGCATCGCCCTTGCCGTCCGAATCCAAGACCCGATGCAAGACCGTCGCCTCGGTGTCGATGCACCCCACGGAGACATCAAGGCGGTCTCCGGAATAACTCCGGGGCGCCCGGATGTAGGGCGTGGCGATGAAGTCCTCCTCACCAAGAGTCCAGTCCGACACCGGCCAGTCCTCGGGCTTCTTGCCGAATCCACCCTCCGCCACAGGCTCATCGCGGAGATCAAAGGCCCATTGGCCACCGGACATCAGTTCGGAGTGTGTGACCCAGCTCCGCGACTGCGGAATTCCATCCTGGCTCCAACCGTGAATGAAGATGGACTCCGGCGACTGGCGATTCGCCACGATCTCCAACACCGCCCCGTTGGGCAGGGACCAGGAGGCCTCATCGAAACGGGGCGTCCCCAACACGTAAACATCGGATCCCGGGGTGACGGGATACAGACCAAGTGCGCTCCAGACATACCAACTGCTCATCTGGCCGCAATCCTCGTTGCCACTCAACCCGTCCGGCTCTGCGGTATACAATTCGTCGCAAATGCTGTCCACCAAGGCCTGCGTCCGCTCCGGGTAACCGGCATAAGAGGGGAGATAGGCCATATGATGAGAGGGCTCATTGCCGTGCGCGTACTGGCCGATCAAACCAGTGATGTCACTCTGGTGGCGCCCCGACATGCGGCTGGATCCGGAGAACATCTCATCCAGCATCTCCGCGTACCCTTCGGGACCTCCGAGCAGGTCCATGTGTCCCGAGACATCGTGGGGAACGAAGAAATTGTATTGCCAGCCATTCGCCTCCGTGTATTCGAAGGTGACCTCCGTGGGATCGAAGCCTTCCCGCCATGCGGCTCCGTACCGCGGCTGGATGAAGCCATTGTCCGGATTGAAGAGGTTCTTCCAACCCTGGGCGCGGCGACCGAACCGCTCCGCCACATCCATTTGCCCCATGTCCTCCGCCATCCGGGCGATGCACGCATCATCGAAGGCATATTCCAAGCTCTTCGACACGCTTTCACTTTCCCGCTCGAGGGGGAGGTAGCCGAGGCTGTCCCACACGGGCTTGGACAATTCATCGTCCGAGGCTTCGGCCACCATGGCCTCAAGGGCCCGTTCCTCATCGAATCCCCGCAATCCCTTGGCCCAAGCATCCGCAATCACCGGAACGGCATGATACCCAATCATGCACATGGTATAGT
>WTID01000202.1 GCA_011522855.1 Flavobacteriales bacterium | reverse complement strand
TTGGAGGGGTAGTCGGGCCAGATGTCCTCGATGGTGTCGTAGGACTCCTGGTCATCCTCGATCTGCTGCAGGTTTTCCACCACCTCCAGCGGCGCACCGGTGCGCATCGCGAAGTCGATCAGCTCGTCCTTGGTGGCGGGCCAGGGGGCATCCTCGAGGTAGGAGGCGAGTTCAAGCGTCCAATACATGGTGAGTCGTATTCAGGCGCGGCAAAAGTAGCAGGGCCGCCGATGTGTGCAACCCCTACGGGCCCCACCCACAAAAAGTTCGGCCCAAAGTGCTCGAAATGAGGTCATTTGGGGTCGAGGGGCCACTTGACCTCGACGGTTCCGGTCGTGTGGGCCGCCCACCGGCCGAGCGTGAAGAAGGCATCGCTGAGCCGGTTGAGGTACTGCAGGGCCGCCTCGGGCTGGGCCACGAGCCGGTCGAGGGCCACAGCCCGGCGTTCCGCGCGGCGCGAGACCGTGCGGGCGAGGTGGCACGCCGAAAGCGCCGGATGTCCGCCCGGCAGGACGAAGTTCCGCAAGGGCTCCAGCGGCTCCTCCATGGCGTCGATCCACTGTTCCAGCCCCTCGATGTCGGCCTGCGCAACGGTGAGGGCACCGGGACGCGGTCCCTCGGGGTCGGCAAAGACCCCCCCAATGCGAAACAGGTGGTCCTGGATCGCGTGCAGCCGGTCGGCGTGCGGGGCGAGGGCCTCATGGTCGAGCAGTCCGCCCACGATGGCATTGAGTTCGTCGAGCGTGCCGTACGCTTCGATGCGGGCGTCGTCCTTGTGGACGCGGTCGCCGTTGAAGAGGGAGGTCTCGCCGCCATCCCCGGTCCGGGTGTAGATGCGCATGGAACAAAGGTGGGGAGGGAAGGGCCAATGTGGAGCGGGAAGTCCATCGGGGACCGCGCTACCTTCGCACCGTGAAGCCCATGTCGGAGGAAAAGCAACGCCGTTACGACCTCGCCTACCTGAGGATGGCGCGGGAATGGGCCCAATTGTCCCATTGCACCCGCAAGCAGGTCGGTGCCCTCATCGTCCGGGACGGGATGATCGTGTCGGATGGGTACAACGGAACCCCGAGCGGGTTCCCCAACGCCTGCGAGAATGAGGCGGGAGAAACGCATTGGTATGTGCTCCATGCCGAGGCCAACGCCATCACCAAGCTCGCGCGTTCCACCCACACCGCGCAAGGGGCGACCCTGTACATCACCCTGTCTCCTTGCCGGGACTGTGCCAAGCTGATCCACCAGGTCGGCATCCGTCGGGTCGTCTACACCCATCCCTACAAGGACGATTCCGGGATCGATTTCCTGAACCAGGCGGGGGTGGAGATTGTACGTTATCCCGAAGATGCCGACTGATCGCCCTCCCATGCCGCGTGCTTGGGTGCCCCTTGCTTTGGGCGCCACACTCTGCCTGGGTGCTTACCTCGGCCGCGGACTCGGCACCGGCACCACCGCGTGGGAGTTTGCCGAGCCCCGCTTCCTGCCTTCCGGCCAGGTCCTCAGCTCGGTCCTCGACCGCATCGACCGCATGTACGTGGACCCGGTGGACCGGAACCGCCTGACCGACATCGCCATCGACGCCATCCTCGATGAGTTGGACCCGCACAGCGATTGGTTCAGCGCCGAGGAGTTGGCGGCCATGGCCGAGCCGATGGAGGGCAACTTCGAGGGCATCGGGGTCGAATTCCTGCTCCAGGAGGACACCATCATGGTGGTCACGCCCATCGTGGGCGGACCCAGCGAGGCCGCCGGCATCCGGTCCGGCGACCGCATCGTCTCTGTGGACGACAGCGTCATCGCAGGCACGGGACTGAGCAACTCGAAGGTGATGCGCCTGCTCAAGGGACCGTCTGGCACCGAGGTTGGCCTCGGCCTCCTTCGGCCGGGCGCGTCGGACACCGCCCTCCTCGACGTGACCCTGCGGCGCGGGCGCATTCCCATCCACAGCGTGGTGGCGGCCGAGCGCATGCCGGATGGCACAGGCTACATCAAGGTCATCCGGTTCGCCCGCAACACCCACGAGGAGTTCGACGCCGCCCTGTCCAGCCTCCTCGAGGCGGGCGTCGAGCGGTTCGTGCTCGACCTGCGGGGCAATGGGGGCGGATACCTCCATGCGGCCGTGCCCATGGTGGAACGGTTCCTCGATGAGGGGGACCTCGTGGTCTACACCGAAGGAGCCGCCCAGCCCCGCCGCGAATACGTGACGGAACGTCCTGGGCTGCTCCGGGACCTTCCGCTCGTGGTGATGGTCGATGAGGGCAGTGCCTCGGCCAGTGAAATCCTTGCCGGCGCCCTCCAGGACCACGACCGGGCGGTCATCGTCGGCCGGCGGACCTTCGGCAAGGGCCTGGTGCAGGAAGAGTTTCCCGTGGCCGATCGTGGCGCCCTGCGGCTGACCGTCGCACGCTACTACACACCGAGTGGCCGCAGCATCCAGCGTCCCTACGGCGATGGCGTCGACTACGAGGACGAGTGGATTGCCCGTCAGGAGCGCGGTGAATACGTCGAGGCCGACAGTGTCCTCCGCGTGGATTCCCTCGCCTACCGCACCGAGGCGGGCCGGACCGTCTACGGGGGAGGGGGCATCGCGCCGGACGTCTTCGTTCCACTCGACACCGGCAGTTTCCCCGTGTCCTTCCGTGAGCTGGTCTATGCGGGACGCCTCCGTGAGCACGCCTTCGAATTGGGAACCGATCGCCGCGAGGAATTCCTCGCCCTCGGCACCGTCACCGACTTCCTCGATGCCGTCGAATCCGGCCTCGACCTCGGGGTGGACCCGCTGATCGACGAGTCCTACCGTCCCGATGAGGAGCGGGTGCGCTCCCGCGAATTGACCCGCCAACGCATTGCCGAACGCATCGCCCACAACCTCTGGGGTGAGAGCGCCGGACACCGCGCCGCCCTGCGGGCCGACGGTGAATGGCAGGCCGCCCAGGCCGCTTTTGACGACATGGAGTCGCTGCTCACCCCGGCGGCGAATTAGATTTGACTCCCCACC
>WTID01000241.1 GCA_011522855.1 Flavobacteriales bacterium | reverse complement strand
CAGAGGATGTTGATCGGGTTGGGCGCCGCACCGCCGTAGAGGCCGCTGTGCAGGTCCCGGTTCGGTCCGATCACCTTGACCTCGACATAGCTCAGGCCGCGCAATCCGGTGGTGATGCTGGGGATGTCGTTGGCGATGATGCCGGTGTCGCTCACGAGCACCACATCGGCAGCGAGCAGATCCTTGTTCTGCTCGAGGAAGTCATCGAGGTGGTCGCTGCCGACCTCCTCCTCGCCCTCGATGACGAATTTGAGGTTGACCGGCTGGTCTCCGGATTGGACCATGGCCTCGAGGGCCTTGACGTGCATGAACATCTGGCCCTTGTCGTCACACGCACCCCGGGCGAAGATGGCGCCCTCGGGATGCAGCTCCGTCTTGCGGATGACCGGCTCGAACGCCGGGGAAGTCCAGAGATCGAGCGGGTCCGGCGGCTGGACGTCGTAGTGTCCATAGACGAGGACCGTCGGCAGGGCCGGGTCCACGATCCGCTCCCCGTACACGACTGGATAGCCCGGGGTCTGCATGACCTCCACACGGTCGGCCCCCGCCTTGCGCAGGTGGTCTGCCACGGATTCCGCGCAGCGGATCACGTCTTCCTTGTAGGCTGGGTCGGCACTGATGGAGGGAATGCGGAGCAGGTCGAACAGCTCGTCGAGGAAACGGTCCTTGTTGGCGGAGAGGAAATCCTGTGCGGTCATGGTTGCAAGGTCGCACGCACACCGGCTTCGGGCAATGGCCCCGGGACCCAAAAAGAACGGGGCGGGACCCCTGTGGATCCCGCCCCGCCGGCTTCAAGTGAGCCAGGGCCGTCAGCCCTGGGCGGAGAAGAGGACATTCCCGGCCTGATCGGTGAATTCGACACGGACGATCTTGGAACCGTACGGCAGGGTGGAGATGAACGTGTGGTAGGCGATCAGGGCCTGGGACATGTTGGCGGCAATGGCCGTCCGGGTGACCTTTTGGCCATCGGGAAGGGTGGCCATGGCGCGCATCGACACCGTTCCATCCACGGCGAGTTCCATGGTGACAGCCGTCTGGTTCAGGGCGTCAGCCTCGGCGGCGACGGCGTTCGTGTTGGCGAAGGAGACGCTGGCGGCGAAGGTGAAGGCGACAGCGAAGAGGGAGGAGGTGAACTTGTTCATGACGTTGGGGATTTTGGGGGGGTTGTTGTTCGTTGACAGAGCAAACATGTCGGCGCTTCCGGCCCTCCGAACTGACGTCTCCCATAGGCCCGCATTGACTTTCGTCATTCCCCTCCACCGGGTCCTTTTCTGATGCCACGATGAGGTGGCCGCGGTATCTTGCCGCCGCTTTGGACAGGACAATGACTTCCCCGCCCGAACACACCGCCCACCCCACGTCGGCCCCGATGCGCTTCGACGATACGGCGGTGGCCTTCGCCCACCGGTCGGACCGCGAACTCCGTCGGGCGCGCTGGATGTTCGGCCTCATCGGCGCCCCCCTCCTTGTCCGGCTTGGATCCCGCCTTCTCCGCCTCGCCGTCTCCCTGCGCCTGCCCATCGGATGGGCTGTCAGCCCCGTCTTCGACTACTTCTGCGGAGGGGAAGACATTGAGGACAGCCGCTCGACCTCCGAGCGGCTCCATCAATTCGGCGTGAAGACCATCCTCGACTACAGTGCCGAGGGCCAGACCGGCGAATCCGCCCTCGATGCGGCCCGGGACGAAATTCTCGCCACCATCCATGCCGCCGAGGGCGACCCCCGTTTCGCCTTCGCCGTCTTCAAGGTGAGCGCCCTGTCCGACAATGACCTGCTCGAGGAAAAGGGCCGGGGCGACCGGCTCTCCACCGAGCGCGAAGCCGCCTGGCAACGGGTGGAGGACCGGGTGTCCACGCTCTGTCGCGAAGCGGCCGGTCGGGGAGTCCGCATCATGATCGACGCCGAGGAGACCTGGCTGCAGGATGCCATTGATGACCTCGCCGAAGCGATGATGCGGAACCACAACCGCGAACGGTGCGTGGTCTTCACCACCGCGCAGCTGTATCGACACGATCGGCTGGCGTACACCCAGGACCTCGAAGCCCAGGCCCGGAAGGAAGGGTGGGTCGCCGGAGTCAAACTGGTCCGCGGGGCCTACATGGAAAAGGAGCACCAGCGGGCCGCGGAACAGGGACGCCCCTCCCCCATCCAGCCCGACAAGGCGGCCACGGATCGGGATTTCAATGCCGCCATCGATTTCGCCCTGGACCGGCTCGACCACCTGAACATCGTTTGCGGCACGCACAATGAAGCCAGCACGGCCCGATTGGCGGACGGCATGAAGGACCGGGGGCTCGACCCCGCTGATCGCCGGGTGGCCTTCGCGCAGCTGCTGGGCATGAGCGACCACCTGAGCTTCAACCTCGCCCACCGCGGGTACACCGCGGCCAAGTATGTCCCCTACGGCCCCCTGCGTGAGGCCATTCCCTATCTGATCCGCCGGGCCGAGGAGAACACCTCCGTCGGCGGACAGACCTCGCGGGAGCTCAGCCTCATCCGCACGGAACTCTCCCGTCGGAAGGGCTGACCCTCATTCGCAGTCGCACCCGCCGGGAAAAGCGTCGATCTCCACCTTCCGGACAGTCGTCGTGGTGTCCGTCACCACGAATTCGGCCGAACGCGCTTCGCCTTCGATCCGATAGTATTTGCCGGTGCCCTGCTCATTGCGCACGTCGCTGAGGCCATACCGGATGCGGCCCTCCTCGAGCAGGAAGCGCAGGTCCGCCATGGTCACCGCACCGCATTGCATGAGGCAGCGGGTCCGCTCGTCGCCGATGAGGCCGGGCTCGCCAAGGAATCGACGGACCTGCTCATTGGGCAGCCAGGAACTGCAGGAACGCGTGCCGAAAAAGAAGAAGGCGAGGAGGGTGCCGATGAACAGGCCCACCATGTACCGCCACAAGCGCTGCGTGAAGTTCATGGTGCAAAGATGGGCGTCCCGGCATCGTAACTTCCGCAGCCATGCTCAGGACGCAGGGATTGAGATACCGCTATGCGGACGACGGGCCGGAACTGGCCTTTCCTGACCTCGACGTGGGGCGCGGCAAGGAGCTTCTCCTGCTCGGCGCCTCCGGAACGGGCAAGACCACCCTGCTGCACCTGATTGCCGGCATGCGGACGCCATCGGCTGGAGACGTCCACCTCGACGGCCACCCCTTCAGTGCCCTTCCCACGGCGGAACGTGACCTGGCCCGCGGCCAGCACATGGGCATCGTCTTCCAGACCGCCCATTTCGTGCGAAGCCTGACCGTCTCGGAAAACCTCGCCCTCGCGCGGACCCTCGCCGGACTCGAACCCGATGCGGCCCGCATCGAATCCCTGCTCACCGGTCTCGGACTCAGCCACAAACTGAACGCCCGTGTGGACGCCCTCTCCGTCGGGGAACAGCAACGGGTCTCCATCGCGCGCGCCGTCGTGCACGGCCCAGGCATCATCCTGGCGGACGAGCCCACCAGCGCCCTCGACGACACCAACACCGACGCGGTGCTCGACCTGCTTCGCCAGCAGGCCTCGGACACCGGCGCCGCCCTCCTCATCGTCACCCACGACCAGCGGCTCAAGGACCGGATGGCCGACCGGGTGGAATTGACCCTCAACCCCACCGCCGCATGAGGTCCGCCCGCCTTGCCCGCCGCAATGTGATGGACCGTCCGCTCGAAAGCGGCCTGAGCGTGTTGCTTCTCGCCTTCGGGGTCGGCATCATCAGCCTGATGCTGCTCATGCAGCGCAGCCTGACCGAGGACCTCGACCGCAACATCAAGGACATCGACCTGGTGCTCGGCGCCAAGGGCAGCCCCCTGCAATCCATCCTCGCCAACGTCTACCACGTGGACGTGCCCACCGGCAACATTCCCCTCGCCGAAGCGCGCAAGGTGATGCGCCACCCGTACATCGAGTCCTCGATTCCGTTGGCCTACGGCGACAACTACGAACTCTTCCGCATCGTCGGCACGGAGGCCAGCTATCCCGAACATTACGGAGCCGAGGTGACGGAAGGCCGGCTGTTCGAAGCGCCTTTCGAGGTGACGGTCGGCGCAGAAGCCGCTGCCGCCACGGGCCTCGAGATCGGAGCCACCTTCTTCAGCGCCCACGGCCTCAAGGATGGCACCGATGTCCACCGCGACAAGGTGTACACGGTCGTCGGCGTCTTCGGCGCCACGGGATCGGTCATCGACCAGCTCCTGCTTACCTCCATCGAATCGGTCTGGGGCGTCCACGCCGACATTGAAGGAGCCGACCAGGAGATCACCGCCGTCCTGCTGAAGAAAAAGAATCCGCTCGCCATCCTGACCCTGCCCAACCTCCTCCGGGACACCCCCATGCAGGTCGCGCTGCCCGCCATCGAGATGAACCGGCTCACCCAACAATTCGGCATCGGCCTCAGCACCCTGCGTGCCGTGGCCCTGCTCATCATGGGCCTGTCCTTCGTCAGCGTCTTCATCGCCCTCTTCGCGAGCCTGCGGGACCGCCGCTACGAGCTGGCCCTGATGCGCACCATGGGGGCCCCTCCCCGCCGACTCTTCACCCTGGTCCTGTTCGAAGGGCTCTGGATGACCGTGGCGGGCATCGCCATCGGACTTGCACTCAGCCGCCTCGGCGTGGTGGTCCTCGCCGGCGCCCTCGCCGACCGCTTCCACTACGACGTGGCCCAGCTCGCCCCGGTTTCGGGGGAAGGGTTCCTCGTGCTGGCCGCCCTCGCGGTCGGCACCCTCGCCGCGGCCCTGCCTGCCCGTTCCGCCCTGCGCATCGACATTTCGAATACGTTGGGTCAGGGGCGTTGACGCGCCGGAGATTCCGGCCGTAATTTCACGGCATGTCCCGGTCCCTGCATCGCACCCTGTTTGCCGCCCTCGGCCTTCTCGGTCTCGCCGCCCTGGACTTGAGTTCCTACTGCCATCCCGACCCGGCTTCGCCCGACCTCGCCCTCATCGGCGCCGCCAAGGCCGCCGAGCCGGAAATCACCATCACAGAGGTGACCCCGGAACCGGTCCTGAGTGCCGCCATGGCAGAGGACTACCGAGAATTGACCTGGGCGGAGCTCGCCGATGTCGACTTCAAGGACGTCTACCTCGAGGAACTCGACAGCTACTACTGGAAGCCGCAATTCGGCCCACAGGTGCTCGCCGCCGAGGGACAGGACGTGTACATCACGGGCTATGTCATCCCGGTCGACCTCGACGAGGACTTCTACGTCCTTTCCCGCTACCCCTTTGCCAATTGCTTCTTTTGCGGGGGCGCCGGCCCGGAAAGCGTGATCGACCTCCGCTTCGCCGACAGCGACCACCGCACATACCAGACCGACGAGCGTCTGACCTTCCACGGCAACGTGCGGCTCAATGCCGACGACGTCTACCAGATGAACTACATCCTGGAGGGCACCGAGGAACACCCCCTCTGAGCGCGCAAAGCGCCCCTCTTCCTTCGGCCGGACATGAAACGACCCGGCGCCTCTTCGGCCACCGGGTCGCGTGGGGTTGAAAAAGAAGCCCGATCGTCACATGGCGATCTGAGCAGGAAAGGTGTTCAGGATGATGTCCTGGTAACGTTGGCCAAAATGCTCCATGCACCATTGACGGAGACGCGAGATGTCCGCAGTCTCCAGACGTTTGATGCTCTTGGCGAGCTCTTTGGCGAACAGGTGGCGGTCAAAACTGACCTTGGCCAGTATGCGCTGGCAGTATTCCAACATTTTCATTGAATGGTGAATCACGTTTGCGAAAGGCGTAGCCTCGTGAAAGTATCCGATAAGCAGGCAAACTGCAAACGTGAATCCCATCGGGAACGTATATCGGAACTCTCCTGCGCAGGCGTAGGTGCTATTTTTGCCGTCGTGGACACGCCGCTGCACAACCGACTTGACCGGGCTTCCCTGGTCCACCGACTCGACCGGGACGGGCGCGAGCGCACCACATTGAGCCTGTACCGCTACGCCAAAGTGGACAACCCGGACTTCCTCCGCGACCACCTCTTCGCCACCTGGCAGCCCCTCGGTGTGCTGGGCCGCATTTACGTCAGCAACGAAGGGATCAACGCCCAGTTGAGCGTCCCGACCGAGCGATTCGACGACTTCCGGAACAGCCTCGAGGCCATCGACTGGCTCCAGGGCGTCCGACTCAACGTCGCCATCGAAGGCGACGACAAGAGTTTCCTCAAGCTCATCATCAAGGTCCGGGACAAGATCGTCGCCGACGGACTGGACGATGACGGGTTCGACGTGACCGACTGCGGGAAGCATGTCTCCGCCGAGGAATTCAATGCCCTCGCCGAGCAACCCGACACCGTGGTGGTCGACATGCGGAACCACTACGAAAGCGAGGTCGGTCACTTCCGCGGTGCCATCCTCCCTGCTGCCGAGACCTTCCGCGACGAGATCCGCGAAGTCGAGGATCTGCTCGCCGACCGCAAGGACCAGAACATCGTGCTCTACTGTACCGGGGGCATCCGGTGCGAGAAAGCCAGCGCCTACCTCAAGCACAAGGGATTCCCCAACGTCCACCAATTGGAGGGCGGCATCATCGAATACGTGAGGCAGGTCAAGGAACACGGCCTCGACAACCGGTTCCGCGGCGTCAACTTCGTCTTCGACGAGCGGATGGCCGAACGGGTCTCCGACGACGTGGTCGCCGAATGCCACCACTGCGGCACGGCGTGCGACACCATGGTCAACTGCGCCAATCCGGCCTGCAACGTGCTGATGGTACAATGCCCCGGCTGCGCCGAATCCAAGGCCGGCACCTGCGGCAGCGAATGCCAGGAGTTCCTGGCCCTGCCCGAAGAAGAGCAGAAGGCCCGCCGATCGGGCCTGCGTCCCGAGCACCGGACGCTCCGCCAGCCCGATTCGGCTCGGCAAGCCGAAGACTGACCGTCAATCCGGCCCCGCCTCCCCCCGGCTGCGCTCGAGGAAATCGATGTTGCGCTTCAGGCCGACATATCCCGTGCGCTGCACGGGGCTCTTCTTGAACAGGGCATTGAATGTCTCCTCCTTGAGGTCCACCCATTCACGGCGGGTCATCCGGAGCAATTCAGGCTTCGGCGCAAACGCCGGCTCATTGTGGGGCGTGGCATGCCGGTTCCAAGGACACACCTCCTGACAGAGGTCGCAGCCAAACATCCAGTCGTCGAATTGGCCCGCCATCGGCTCGGGCAAGGCATCGCGCAGCTCGATGGTGAAATAGCTGATGCACCGGCTGCCGTCCACCACCTGCGGCCGGATGATGGCCTGCGTGGGGCAGACGTCGATGCACCGCGTGCAGTCCCCACAGTGGTCAGTGACGGGGGCGTCCGGTGGCAGGTCCAGGTCGACCAGGATTTCCCCGAGGAAAAAGTGGCTCCCGCCCTCCTTGTTGAGCAGCAGCCCGTGCTTTCCGATCCAGCCGAGACCCGACTTGGCCGCCCACGCGCGCTCCAGGATCGGCGCCGAATCGACATAGACCCGACCGGCGATGTCGCCCCAATCCCGGCGCATCCACTTGAGCAGCTCCTTGAGCTTCCATTTGACCACGAAGTGGTAGTCCTCACCGAAGGCATACGTCGAGATCTTCGGCGCCTCGGGGTCCTCCTGGCGGACGTCCGTGTAGTGGTTGTACAGGAGGCTGATGACCGTCTTCGTGCCCGGAAGCAGCAGACGAGGGTCGAGACGCTTGTCGAAGTTCTTCTCGAGGTAGGCCATGCGCCCGTGCCGTTCCTCGGCGAGCCACGCGGCCAACCTCGGCTCCTCCGTCTCGAGCCGCTCCGCCTTGGAGAACCCCACACCCGAGAAGCCCAGCTCCTCCGCCCAACGGCGGATCTGCGCCACCCGCTCCTCTCCGATGTGCGCGGTGCGGCCCATCGCGGTCAGCCGGCGTCGAAGAGGCCGCCCCCTGCGGAGGGGACCCGGCCCAAGTGCTTGTACGCGGCCTCCGTGGCCTGCCGTCCTCGCGGCGTCCGAACCAGGAAGCCCTCCTGGATCAGGAAGGGCTCGTACACCTCTTCGAGGGTCCCGGCATTCTCGCCCACCGCCGTGGCGATGGTGGTGATGCCAACCGGCCCCCCTTTGAATTTGTCGATGAGGGTCCCCAGGATGCGGTTGTCCATCTCATCGAGGCCCTTGCGGTCCACGTTCAAGGCATCGAGCGCATACCGCGTGATGTTCGGCTCGATGGTCCCGTCGCCCTTGATCTCGGCGAAGTCCCGCACCCGGCGCAGAAGCGCATTGGCAATCCGCGGTGTGCCCCGGCTTCGGCCAGCAATCTCGAGGGCGGCCTCGTGGTCGATGGGAATGCCTAGCAGTCCCGCACTGCGCTCGACGATGGCCGTGAGCGTCTCCGCGTCGTAATAATGAAGCCGAAGGTTGATGCCGAAGCGAGCCCGCAGCGGCGCGGTCAGCAAACCGCTCCGCGTGGTTGCCCCGACGAGGGTGAACGGGTGCAGATCTATTTGGACCGTCCGGGCATTGGGCCCAGTGTCGATCACGAGATCGATGCGGAAGTCCTCCATCGCGCTGTAGAGGTATTCCTCCACGATGGGGCTCAAGCGATGAATCTCGTCGATGAAAAGCACGTCGCGCGGCTCGAGTCCAGTCAAGAGTCCAGCCAGGTCCCCGGGCTTGTCAAGCACAGGACCGCTCGTGGTCTTGATGGCCACCCCCAGCTCACTGGCGACGATGTTGGCCAGCGTCGTCTTCCCCAGCCCCGGAGGGCCATGGAACAAAACGTGGTCGAGGGATTCCCCCCGTCGTCCCGCCGCCTGAACGAAGACCTCAAGGTTCTCGAGCGCCTCCCGCTGGCCGGCGAATTCATGGAAGCCCGACGGCCGGAGCACGCGCTCCACCTCGCCCTCGCTCGTGCCCTCTGCGGCACCCCGCAAATCGAAGTCCTCCATGAGACCAAGTTCGCCCACCGCCCCGACAATCCTCGCGCGGCTGCGAACCTCCTTGTACACAAAACGGGCCTCCCCTGGTGGGAAAGGCCCGTTTCGCAATGCACAGTGGCACGATCAGTGCGCCTCCTCCCCGTCGCCCAGCGGGACGGTTTGCGGGACAAAGTCCTCGTCGAAGGCGGGGTTGCTGTAGTCGTACGCCCAACGGTGCACCTCCGGCAGGGCACCCGGCCAGTTGCCGTGGATGTGCTCGATCGGGGTCGTCCACTCCAAGGTGTTGGCAGCCCAAGGGTTCTCGGTGGCGCGCTGGCCACGGAAAATGCTGTGGAAGAAGTTGAACAGGAAGAGCAGTTGGGACAGGGCGCCAACGATGGCGAACACCGAGATGACGGGGTTGAGGTCCGCCGTGGCATTCAGGAATTCGAAGGCACTGTACTCATAGTAGCGGCGCGGAGCTCCCGCCATGCCGACGAAGTGCATCGGGAAGAACACGCCGTAACCACAGACCAGGGTCAACCAGAAGTGGGCGAAGCCCAGCTTCATGTTCATCATGCGGCCGAACATCTTCGGGAACCAGTGGTACACCCCGGCCAGCATGCCGAAGATGGCCGACATGCCCATCACGATGTGGAAGTGAGCGACCACGAAGTACGTGTCGTGCACGGAGACGTCGAGGGCGGAGTCCGCGAGGATGATGCCGGTCAGACCGCCCGTTACGAAGGTGCTCACCAGGCCGATGGAGAAAAGCATGGCCGGCGTGAAGCGCAGGTTGCCCTTCCACAGGGTGGTGATGTAGTTGAACGCCTTGACCGCAGACGGGATGGCGATCAGCAACGTCGTGAACACGAAGACTGAACCGATGAACGGGTTCATGCCCGTCACGAACATGTGGTGTCCCCAGACGATGAAGCTGAGGAAGCCGATCGCGAGGATGGAGCCGATCATGGCGCGGTAGCCGAAAATGGGCTTCCGGGCATTGGTGGCGATGACCTCGGAGCTGATGCCGAGGGCCGGCAACAACACGATGTACACTTCCGGGTGACCGAGGAACCAGAACAAGTGCTGATACAGAATCGGCGAACCGCCGGTCACGTCGAGGGCCTCACCTCCGATGAAGATGTCGCTTAGGTAGAAGGCCGTGCCCATGGAGCGGTCCATCAGGAGCAACACCACGGCGGACACGAGGACCGGGAAGCTCAACACGCCGAGGATGGCGGTGATCAGGAAAGCCCAGATGGTCAGCGGGAGGCGGAGCATCTTCATGCCTTTCGTCCGCAGGTTGATCACGGTCACGATGTAGTTGAGACCGCCGAGCAGGGAGCTCGCCACGAACAGCACCATGGAGATGAGCCAGAGGGTCATGCCCGTGCCGCTGCCCGGCATGGCCTGCGGCAACGCACTGAGCGGTGGGTACACCGTCCATCCACCGGATGCCGCGCCACCCTCCACGAAGAGGGAGAACACCATGATCAGGCTGGACACGAGGAAGAACCAGTAACTCAGCATGTTCAGGAAACCCGACGCCATGTCGCGCGCGCCGATCTGGAGCGGGATGAGCAGGTTGGAGAACGTGCCACTCAATCCGCCGGTCAACACGAAGAACACCATGATGGTGCCGTGGATGGTGACCAAGGCGAGGTAGGCATTCCGGTCGAGAATGCCGCCCGGAGCCCACTTGCCCAGGAAGGTCTCGAGAATGCCGAAAGGCTGCCCGGGCCATCCGAGCTGGAGGCGGAAGAAGACGGAAAGAGCCACGGCGAGGATCCCCATGAAGACAGCCGTAATCAGGAACTGCTTCGAGATCATCTTGTGATCCTGGCTGAAGACGTACTTGGAGATGAAGCTCTCCTTGTGGTGTGCGTGTGCGCCCATGGTGTCAGATTCGTTCAGGGGTTCAGTGGATCATGGCCATTTCACCGCCCGCGGTCGATTCAACATCGGCCGTCGGGGTCGGTTCGCTGTCCGGCGTGGACGGTGCATCCTCGTCCACGAGGAAGACATCCTGCTGCTCGAGCCAAGCATCATACTCCTCCTGCGACTCCACGATGACGTCCATCTTCATGTTGAAGTGGGCCGCCCCGCAGACCTTGTTGCAGAGGAGGACATAATTGAAATCGGGGTCGTCGAGGATGACCCGCATGCTGTCCGTGGTGATGGTCGGGGTCATCTTGAACCGGGTCGGCACGCCGGGCACCGTGTTCATCTGGGCACGGAAATGCGGCATGAACGCCGAGTGGATCACATCCCGGCTGCGGAACACGAACTCAACCTCCTGGCCCACCGGCAGGTGGAACTCGCCCTTGACGACCTGGTCGTCGCGGCCGGTGTCAAAGCTGCTCATGCCGTTCTCGAACGTGAAGCCTTCGATTTCCATGATGCGCTGGCGGTGGCGCTTGAGGCGCTTGAGCTTGTCCTCCTTGGCCTCGATTTGGGCGTCCGTCATGATCAAGAGACGGTCCGCCTGATGGTCGAGCACATCGTCGATCTCCGCGATGCGCGCCTCAGCCACCTCTTTCCAGCCATGGCCATGGTCGGCATGGTCATCGTGGCCGTGGTCGGCGTGATCCGCATGGTCGTCGTGGCCGTGGTCAGCGTCGTCGTCATGGTCATCGTGACCGTGGTCGCCGTGGCCGTGATCGTCAGAGACGAGGCTGGCCGCCAGCGTGGCACGCTCTGCGATGAGCAGCCCCTTCTCCATGGAGAGGTCGTGTTCGAGGTCCCCAATCTGCTTGTCGATTTCCACGATGGCGTCCTCCACGCCCTCGGGCGTCAGGATGCCGAGCGGATTCATCGGCGTGATCAGGTTGTAGTTGGACTGACCAAACTCCCCATCGTTGCCAGCGTAGCGGGCCGTCCAATCAAATTGCTTGGAGTAGACCTCGATGCGCAGGGCATCGGCAGACACGTCGCCTGTCATTGCGCTCCAGGTCTGCAGGCCGTAGATGATGATCACCGCGAGCACGATGGACGGGATGACCGTCCAGATCAACTCGAGGCGGTTGTCATGCGGGAAGAAGGTCGCCTTGCGATTCTTGTCATAGGCGTATTTCCAAGCGAAGTAGAACAACAGACCGTTCACCAAAACGAAGACCGCGGTGATGATCCAGATGTTGAAGCTCATCAGCCAGTCGAGGTCCA
>WTID01000038.1 GCA_011522855.1 Flavobacteriales bacterium | reverse complement strand
TATGTCATGATTGACCACGACGGAGAGGCTCTGGGGGATGGCATCGGCTACGATCCGGACCCGCAGCTGTTCATCGACTTCCTTGACGAGAACTACGCCCGCTTCGAGGCGATAAAGTGAGCTCGGATTCGCAGGCAAAGCGGGGAGCCACATTCACACAACCCCTGTGAGGCCGTAGCTTGCACCGTGCACCTTTCGGACATGGAACACGCCGATCGCATCCGCCGACATTTCGAAGAGGCCCGGGAAGTCCAACAGGCTTTCCTCGGGGACGCTGCCTGTCTCGCTGCCGTTGCGGCGGGCGCCGAGGCCATGGCCCAGTCCATTTCGGCCGGTGGCAAGGTGATCTCCTGCGGCAATGGAGGCTCCATGTGCGACGCCATGCACTTCGCCGAGGAACTCACTGGCCGGTACCGGGACGACCGCAAGGCCCTGCCCGCTCTGTCCATTTCCGACCCGTCGCACTTGAGCTGTGTCGGCAACGACCACGGGTATGAGTTCGTGTTCTCCCGTTTCGTGGAGGCCATGGGTCGCCCTGGCGATGTCCTGCTGGCCATCTCGACGTCCGGGAATTCGCCCAACGTGATCCGCGCCGCGCAGGCGGCCAAAGAGGCCGGAATGACGGTCGTCGGCCTGACCGGAAAGGATGGAGGGGCCCTCGCCCCGCTCTGCGATGTGGAGGTCCGTGTCCCGTGGTCGGGTTATGCCGACCACATTCAGGAGGTGCACATCCAGTGCATCCACGCCTTCATTGACCACATCGAGGTGCGCTGCGCCTGAGGACCGAACTCTGTGCTCGTCCGATTGAATGCCGCCGCCCTCCAGGGCGTCGATGCCGTGCCCGTCACCGTGGAGGTTCGGGTGGACCGGGGCATCCACTTCCTGATGGTGGGCCTGCCCGACAGTGCCGTCCGGGAGAGCCAACAACGCATCAAGAGTGCCATCGAGCACCTCGGTTACCGCTGGCCCGGAAAGGGCATCACGATCAACTTGGCCCCGGCCGGCCTGCGCAAGGAGGGCGCGGCCTACGACCTTCCCCTCGCCCTGGGCATCCTCGCCGCTTCGGAGCAAATCGACCTCGATGGGGTCGACCGCATCCTGAGCATGGGGGAGTTGGCCCTCGACGGGACCCTTCGCCCGGTCCGGGGTGGATTGGCCCTCGCCCAAGCGGCTCTGGCCCCCGATATCGGTCCGGTCATCCTCCCTCGGGAATCCGCCGCCGAGGCCGCCCTGCTCGACGGGGTCACTGTGCTCGCCGCCGACCACCTTCGGGAGGTCGTGGACCATCTGGCCGGGGCCCGCCCCTTGCCTGTGCTGACCGCCGACCTCGCCGAACAGATGGCGGGGCAGGCCGACGCCGCACTCGAACCCCTGGCCGCCATCCGGGGCCAGCCCCGGGGCCTCGACGCCATTGCCCTCGCGGCGGCTGGGGGGCACAACCTCTGCATGGTCGGTCCACCTGGAGCGGGCAAGACCATGCTTGCCCGGGCCATGGTGGGGCTGTTGCCCCCCCTCAGCCTGGACGAAGCCCTCGCCGTCAACCGCATTCACTCCGTGGCACGTCGGGGTGGGCGCGGCGATGCCCTCGTCCTCCAACGGCCCTTCCGCAGTCCACACCACACCATCTCCGATGTGGCCCTCGTGGGAGGGGGCTCCGATCCGCGGCCAGGCGAGATCAGCCTTGCCCACGCCGGAGTGCTGTTCCTCGACGAACTTCCGGAGATGCCACGCCACGTGTTGGAGGTGCTCCGTCAGCCGCTCGAATCCCGCGAAATGACGATCAGCCGCGCCCGGGCCTCGGTGGTCTTTCCGGCCGACTTCCAGCTGGTGGCCGCCATGAACCCCTGCCCCTGTGGCCGCCATCGGCCGGACGCTACGCATCGGTCCCGTTGCACCTGCAGTCGCCATGCCCGAACCCGCTATCTCGAGCGCATCAGCGGTCCCCTTCTCGACCGCATCGACATCCACCTCCTCATCGATCCCGTCGACCCCAAGCTCCTCCTGCCGGAACCGGGGGCCAGGGGCAGGCAGGAGAGGCAACGCCGCCTGAAGGAGGCCCACCTCCTCCGCGAACGGGTACTCCAGGCGAGGACTGTACAATGCGCCCGCAACCCCGGTGGCCTGGCCAACCACCGCCTCGAAGGGGATGCCCTGCACGAAGTGCTGGCGCTTGGGCGCAAGGAAAAGGAGCTGCTGACCGCGTGTGCGGAACGGTTTGGCCTGAGTGCCCGGAGCCACAGCCGCGTGCTGCGGCTCGCCCGCACCGTCGCCGACATGGCCGGAGCAGAAACCGTGAAGACCGACCACATTGCCGAAGCCCTAGCCCATCGACGGGCGGGGCAGACATTGGATGGAGAAGAAGACCGGGAATCCGACCGGACCCTGTTCTCGGGCTGAGCCCCATTTTCGCTCCATGGACGCTCCCACTCCCTCCCCTGTCGTGTTGCCCGTCCGGGGCCACCATCCGCGCTTCGGCCAGGACAACTGGCTCGCCCCCAACTGCACCGTCGTCGGCGATGTCGTCACCGGCAATGACTGCAGCATCTGGTTCGGCGCCATCGTCCGGGGCGACGTCTGTGCCATCCGACTCGGGACCCGCGTCAACATCCAAGACGGGGCGGTGCTGCACGGAACCTGGGAAAAGACGGACCTCACCATCGGCGATGGGGCCAGCATCGGGCACAACGCCATCGTTCACGGATGCACCGTCGAGGCTGGGGCCCTCATTGGGATGGGCGCCGTCGTCATGGACCGTGCCGTCGTTGGAGAGGGCGCTGTTGTGGCGGCTGGCGCTGTCGTGCTCGAAGGCACCCGAATCGGCGCCGGAGAACTGTGGGCCGGAGTGCCCGCCCGCAAAGTGAAGGCCGTCGGGGACGAAATGAAGCAGCATCTGGCGGCCACCGCCGTCCGGTACCGGGAATACGCGGGGTGGTTCGAAGGGAAGGAGGGGCGTCAGGCCCAGAGCGGGTCGTAGGCCAGATCGAGACCGTGCCCGAAGAACCGGGTGGCGGACCGCTCGAATCCCGGCGTCAGATCGCTGACCGAGAACCGGTGGTCGCCCGCCAAAGGCCCTGAGTGGAGCAAGCCCTCCTCCGCCAGTTGCGTGCGCACGGACTCGGCCACGATGCCGGGGCCATCCACCACGTCCACCTGCTCGCCCAGCACCCGGCGCATCGCGGCCATGGCCAGCGGATAATGGGTGCATCCGGGAATCAGGGCGTCAATGGCGCCGGATGAATCCGGGGCCCACCCTGCGGCGTCGAGGTAGGAAAGCAGCACAGGGTCCATGAGCGCATGGTCTTGCCAGCCCTCCTCGATCAACGGTGCCAGCAAGGGCGTGGCCCACTCCTCCACCACGCCGTCGCGACCGGATTCCCGCAGCGCGTCCCGGAGGGTCCGACCGTAGATGCCGCTGCCGATGGTGGCCCGGGTCCCGATGACGCCGATGCGCGCGTGGCCCTGACCGGCGACGGCCCGGACGACCGGGGAAATCACGTCGAGGACCGGCACAGCTTCCCCGGCGAGGTCCCGCACCGCTGCGGCTGCCGTGGCGGACGCCGAATTGCACGCGATGACGATGGCCTTGCACCCTTGGTCGAGCAGGTGTTCGGCGATGCGGACCGACCAGGACCGGACGAGCTCCGGCGACCGGTCTCCATAGGGCATGTGGGCGGTGTCCCCGAAATAGGAAAGCCGCTCAGCGGGCAACACCCGCGCGATGGCATGGGCGACCGTCAGGCCCCCGATGCCGGAATCAAAAATGCCGATGGGGGCCTCAGAGGCCAAGCTTGGCCTTGACGAGCCCGAGCACGTCCTCGCCTCCGTTGTAGACCGTGGAGCCCGTGGACGTGTCGAAGATGTACGTGAAGCCCTCTTCGGCGCCGACCTGCTCGATGGCGGTCCGGGCGCGCTCGATCATGGGCTCGAGGAGGCTTTGCTCGAGGATGGCCAGCTCCTGCTGCACCGTGGCGTAGAACTGCTCCAGTCCCTGCTGGTCCTGCGTAATGTCCTGCTCCTTCTGGGCGCGGATGGCGGTCGGCCAGGATTCGGCCTTCTGCTGGTACTCAGCCACCTTGGCCTCGAGCTCGCCCTGCATGCGGACGATTTCCTGCTCGTACTGGGCCGCGGCCCCCTCGATTTCGGACTGGATGGTGTTCCGCTCCGGCATGGATTCCAGGAGGGCCTGAGTGTCGATGTGGCCGAACCGGGCCTCCTTGACTTGGGCCGTGGTGCTCGTGGAGAAGAAGAGGGCGGCCATCATCAGGCCGAGGGTAATCGTGGATTTCATGGTGTGAATCGTCGTCTGGTGGGATGCGGCCGGAGCCTCACTGCTTCGGGCGGCCACCGCCCTTGATGCCGGAATTGACCCGGTTGGTGACCTGTTCCTTGCGGTCGTTGAGTTTGTCTTTGCCCTTGTCGAGGGTGTCGTTCATTCGGTCCTGCAGGCTGGTGCCCTTCTCCCCATCGTCCTCCGCTTCATCTCCTCCGACGGTCTCGCCTGGAGTGTAACCCAGCTCCTTGATGACGCGGTCCGACACGTCATACTTGGGGTTGGTGTAGAGCATGTTGCTGTCCTTGGCCTTGTCGAAAATGACCATGTACTGGCGCTGGCCAGCCAGATCTTTGAGCACCTGAAAGAGCTGCTCCTGGATGGGCTGGATCAGCTCCTGTCGCTTCTGGAAGAGCTCGCCCTCCACGCCGAACTTGGCCTTCTGCATGTCGGTCGCCTCGGTGCGCTTCCCGGCAATCTCCTCCTCGCGCTTCCGCCGCATCTCGGGGGTGAGCAATACCCGCTCGGCACGGTAAGCCGTCTCGAGCTGGTTGGCGGCCTCGTATTTCTCTTCGATCTCGTCGAGCCATCCGGAGGCCAGACTGTTGAGTTCCTTCTGGGCATCGGCATACTCCGGCAGGTGCTGGAGGATGTACTCCGTGTCGACGTAGGCATACTTCTGAGCGCCGGCCGTCAACGAGCAGGCGAGCAGGAGGACCGGAAGGAGGAATCGGAGGGGACGCATGGCGTGATGGTCAGCGAAAATAGGGTGCATCGAGGGCTCAACGTTCAACTCCATGGGTTTCGCACATGCGCTCACAAATCCCCGATGTTCATGCCCAAGGAGAAATGGAATTGGCCCCGCGCCATGGACGGGGCGGAAGGCACGTCGTCGAAGCGCCACCCATAATCGAGGCCGAGCAGGCCGAACATGGGGAGGAAGATGCGCATGCCCACGCCCCCCGAGCGGTACACGTCGAACGGATTGAAGCCGTCTCCCGTCTCCCAGGTGTTGCCCGCCTCGAGGAACGCCATCGTGTAGATGGTGGCACTCGGATTGGTGCTCAGCGGGTACCGCAGCTCTGCGCCGTACTTGGCGATGGCGCCTGCACCGGTGTTCTGGTCCGGGGCGGTCAGGGAGAGGTTGTCATACCCCCGCAGGGAAATGATTTCCCGGCCATCCAACACGAAGCCGCTCAGGAACACCCCGCCGAGGTAGAACCGCTCGAAGGGCGAGAGCCCGACCTGCCGGTTGTACTGGCCAATGATGCCGCCGCCGAAGTAGGTGCGCAGGACGAGGGATTTCGGGTTCTCCCCGCCTCCGGTGGTGAGCGGCGTGTACCAGTTGGCCACGAACTTCCACTTGTGGTACTCCACGAACCGGAAGCGCTCCTGGTCATCGAGGGCGGCCCAGTTCCGGTCAGGCTGGAACAGGCTGTAGGGCGGGGTCGCCTTCACGTTGAGTCGGACCTCGGAGCCCCACACCGGGAAGATGGGATCGCTGACGGAGTTCCGGCTCACCACGAGGTTGAGCGCGATGTTGTTGGACTTGCCGTCCGTGAAGCTGAAGAGGCCGCTGTTGTACTGGTCGAAGTCGAAGTGCTGGTAGCTGAGGCCCGCGTTGACCACGAACCAATCGTCCGGCTTGTTCCAGCGCTGGCCGATGGAGGCCGACACCCCCGTGATCATGAGGGTCTGACGGAGGGGGTTGTCCTCCCCCTCGATGCGCTTCGGCTGCCCGTTGGACTGGATGGAGCGCCAGGCCGCCACGGTGAGCGCATTGGGCTTCTTGCCTCCGAGCCACGGCTCGGTGAAGCTCACATTGTAGCTCTGGAAGAACAGGCCGTTGGACTGGGCCCGGATGCTCACGCGCTGGCCATCGCCCATCGGCACAGGCCGCCAGGCGCCCTTCTTGAAGGCCTTGCCGACAGCGAAGTTGTTGAAGGTCACACCGAGTGAGCCGACAATGCGGCCACCGCCCCAGCCGCCCTGCAGCTCGATTTGGTCGGTGGGCTTCTCCTCAACGACATACTCGATGTCGACCGTTCCGTCCTGCGGATTCTGGACCGGGTTGATGCCGAAGGCTTCCGGGTTGAAGTAGTTCAACTGGTTGAGCTCCCGCTGGGTCCGGATGACGTCGGTCCGGCTGAAAAGGTCGCCCGGCATCGTCCGGATTTCCCGGCGGATCACATGGTCGCTGGTCTTGGTGTTGCCCCGAACGTCGACCCGTCCAATGCGGAACTGCTTGCCCTCCACCAGGCGGATCTCCAGGTCGATGCTGTCGTTTTCGGCGCGCACCTCCACCGGGATGGCCTGGAAGGTCAGATAGCCGTCATCGCTGTACAGGGTGCTCAGGTCGATGCCCTTCGGATTCATGAAGAGGCGCTTCTCGAGCTCGGCCACGTCGTAGAGATCCCCCCGCTTGAGGCCGAGCAGACTGTCCAGCTGGCCGGTCGTGTACTTGGTGTTGCCGGTGAACGTGATCTCGCGGAGGTGGAACTTCCCGCCCTCCTCCACGGACATGGCGATGCCGAGGTCGCCCTCCGGCGTGCGGAAGAGGCTGTCCTGCGCCACGCGGGCGTTGCGGTATCCCTTTTCCCGGTAATGGGCGACGATGGCCTCGAGGTCGGCATTGAATTCCTCCTCGAGGTACTTGGACGCCTTGAAGATCCGCCACCAAGCGCGCTCCTTGACGTTGCGCATCTTCCGCTTCAGGGACTTCTCAGGAACGGCTTCGGCACCGGCGATCCGGATGGCGCCCACCTTGACCTTCTCGCCCTTGTCGATGTCGATGTCCACCCGGGAGGCATTCTCGAGCAGGGTGTCCCGCGTGTCGGTCACCGTCACCCTCGCATCGAAATACCCCTTCTCGATGTAATGGTCCTCGAGGATGCGGCGCGTCGTGACCTTGAGGTTCTCGTTGACAATCTGACCCCGGACGAGGTCGAGCTTGCCGCGCAGCGTTTCCTGCTCTCCCCGCTTCACGCCGGTGAACCCGTACTTGGTGAGGCGGGGCATTTCGACCACGCGGATGACGAGGTAAACGTCGTCGCCCCGGCGCTCGGCGAGTTCCACGGAGACGTCGCTGAACAGCCGCTGGTCCCAGAGGTTGCGGACGGCGTCACTGATCCGGTCGCCGGGTATCGTCACCTCGTCGCCGACCTGCAGGCCGCTGAACAACTTGACGGCTTGAACGTCGGTGAACTCCGCCCCAAGGACGGTCAGGCCGGCGATCCGGTAGTCCGACGGCACGGCGAGGTCGAGGCTCGTTTCCGCCGGCTGGGCCCAGGCGGTTCCGGCCGCGCACAGCAACAACGCGAAGGCCATCCACCTCGCGATCCAAGCCCCATGTGCCCGTTCAGTTGCCCGCATTCTGCGCATGTCTCAATTGTTCTCCGGTCCGTCCGAAGCGCCGCTCGCGGCCCCGGAACTCGTGGACCGCTGCCCGAAAGTGGTCCTCTCTGAAGTCCGGCCACATGACCGGGGTGAAGTGGAGCTCGGAATAGGCCAGCTGCCAGAGCAGGAAATTGCTGAGCCGTTGCTCTCCACTCGTGCGGATGAGGAGCTCCGGATCCGGCACATCGGGCAGGCCCATGCAGTTCCGGAGGGTGTCCTCGTCGATGTCGTCAGCGGCCATGCCCGAGCGGACAATGTCCCGCACGGCCTCCGTGATTTCCCAACGGCCGCTGTAGCTGAGCGCCAAGATGAGGGTGAGCCCCGTGCACACCGCGGTCCGGGCCTCGACGTCGCCGAGGGCCTCGCGGCACGCCTCGGGCAGGCTGTCGAGCGCCCCGACGGAGCGCAGCCGGACGCCCTGGGCAATGAGCTCGTCCACCTCTCCCGCAAGGCTGCTGACCAGCAATTCCATGAGGGCATTGATCTCTTCCTTGGGCCGGGACCAGTTTTCGGTGCTGAACGCGTACAGTGTGAGATACTCCACGCCCAGTTCACCGGCAGCCCGGACCACGGCGCGGACACTGTCCACCCCGTTCGCGTGACCGAAGACCCGGTCCTCCCCCCGCTCTCTCGCCCAGCGCCCATTGCCGTCCATGATGACGGCCACGTGGCGGGGCAGCGGGTTGGTGGAAGTGGCGGAATCGGCCATGGTGTCGAATGGCGCCGGAAGGGCCCGGCGAAGGTGGCCCGGAGTGACGCGCCCCGCAAGGTAATTCCCGGGCGGACGCCGGTCTTTGGGAGTTTTTCACCTAACCACCCAGGACGGTCAACGTTCCCAACAGGTGGTCGGCGACTTGTCGATGCGGAAGGTGAACGACACGCTCATCACGGCGAACCGGTCGTCCAGGCCATTGTAGCCGCGCATCTGGCCCACCGGATCCTCTAGGTTGCCCTCCCGTTCGATGCGGGCTTCACTGAGCAGTTCGGACAGGGGGCCGGCCTCCTCCTCGAGCACGGCGAGGCTGGCATAGTATCCCGCCACGTCGTCGATGTGGTCCGTCCAAGTCCGGCGCATGCCCCACTCGAGGTTGAGGGCGGAGAAGCGGCCGAGGTTCCATTTGAATCCGAATCCGAACGGAATGGCGAACCCGGTCGTCGCGTATCGACTGCCCCCACTGGTGGACGTGGTTCCCTGGCCTTCCGTTCCCAGCGGCTGCAGCTCGTACCAAATGCCGTCGATTTCCGCCTCGGGCATGTGGCTGTAGAGCGAAAGTCCGCCGAAGAGGTAGCCCGTGAAGCGGTCCTTCGTGTTGCCGATCTGGTACCGGGAATAATTGAACTCCGCCACGACCGACCCTTCCGTGATGGCGTTCCGGAAGTGCAGGTTCCGGTTGGCAATCCACGGATCCTTCGAATCGGCGTCGTAATAGAGCAGGTTGGTCCTGTGGACCGAGGCCCGCACGCCGAACCGGCGCGTCATGTTGAACCGCATGAAGCCCCCGAATCCGGGTTGGAAGCGGCCCTTGAAATGGCCGTAAGGGTTCATTTCCCCGAGGTAGTAACCGGTGCCCAGGGTGAAGCCCAGCGTCTTGCTCCGCTCGAACTTGACCTGGGCATTCGCGTCATGGCCCGCCTGGACTACGCACAGGGCGAGGAAAAGCGGGAGAAGGGAGCGCAGCAGGGAGGACATGGCCGTCGGGTGGGACATCAACGCGATCCGGGGCCGATTTCGTGCCCGCCGGCCCGGGACGGACCCTCACGGCCGTCCAGTCCAAGGTGGAGTTTGCGCCGGACGGTCTCGATGAAGTCGCCGCCGGGCAGTTGCACGAGTTTGAACGGCCGGTCCGCCGGACGGACGAGGAAACGCGCCGGCACTGCCACCTTGTGGGAACGGGTGTCGAGCGTCACCATCAGGTGGTCGTCGCGGCCCTCGGCCTGGATTTCCAGCGTCCCTTCCGCCGGAATGACGAGGGGCCGGTCGTTGAGGTTGTGCGGGGCAATCGGATTCAGGACGATGGCGTTGCTCGCCGGGTGCACGATGGGGCCTCCGCAGCTCAGGGAATAGGCGGTGGACCCGGTCGCCGTGGAGACGATGAGACCGTCCGCCCAGTAGCGGTTGATGAACGTGCCGTCCCGGTGGACGGAAATCCGGATCATGCTCGCCACATCGCGGCGGTGCACCGTGACTTCGTTGAGGGCCAGTCCACCGGGCTCGAGGTCCAATCCAGGAAATTCCACCTCGAGCATGTTCCGGTCCTCCACGGCGTAATTCCCATCGAGGATGTCCCCGAGCAGGGCTTCGGCGTCCTCCAGCGGCACATGGGCGAGGAAACCGAGCCGCCCCGTGTTGATGCCCAGGACCGGCACTCCTGCGGCGCCCGGCATGGACGCCGTTTCGAGCACGGTGCCGTCACCCCCGAAGGAGAGCACCATGTCGGGATCCGGGCTCGTGCCTGGTTCGTGAATGCGGAGGCCGAAGGCAGAACGGTCGACACCATTGGCGTCCAACAGGTCGGCATAGGCGGGGCTCAACTGCATGGTGGTCCCCCGGTCCCGAAGCGCAGAGAAGACGCGCTCCATCCGCTCCAAGAGCGGAGCCTCGAGGGCCTTGCCGTGGATCAGGACCGAATGGACTGCGGGACGGGTGGCCATGGGGTCAGGTGTTCATGTACCGCATGAAGGCGGCCATCCGCTTCTTCATGTCCTCGGCGTATTCCTCGGCCCGGTAGAAGGCGCTCACGGCATAGCCATGGCGACGGAGCGAGTCGATCAGGGGCTCGATGTCACGGGTGGACAAGCGCAAGGCCACCTCCGCATGGTCCGGCTGGGCGCCGTCGCTGACGAGGACCTGGAGAATCTTGACCCCCTCGGACTCCACCCGGTGGGACACCTGGGCCAAGCTGTAATCGTTCCACGGCACCTCCAGGGTGAGGATGCTCCCCTCGCTGTACGGCGTGAGGCTGTGGTGAAAGGCCCGCCAGAGGTGGGCGCGATCAATGCTGCCGACCAACCGTCCCTCTTCCACCACGGGCACCACGCTCACGTCCGCTTCGCAGAGCACGTCGACGACTTCGAGGAAATGCTGGCCCGGGGCGACCATCACGGGCATGAGCTGGACGTTGGTCAGGAAGGGCACCTCGCCCTCCTGATCGAGCAGGTGCTGTTCGGCGACGAGGCCCAGGTAGCGGCCCTCGGCACAGACCGGCAGATGCTCCACCTTCAGCTCGTCCATGGCGCGCAGCGCCTTGTCCAAGGTGTCTCCTGGGTCGAGCGAGATGAGCTCGGGGTTGGTGATGCTTCCTGCGTGCATGGACTCGGGTGACCGGTGGGGCGTGTCTTTTGCGAAATTAGCGGCCCGGTGGACGTTCCACCGCCCCCCGTCCATGGAAACTTTCCCAACGCGACTGAGTGTCAACGTCAACAAGGTGGCCACCCTTCGAAATGCTCGGGGTGGAACCGACCCATGCCCGGTCCGGGCCGCCCAACGACTCCAAGAGTGGGGGGCCGACGGCATCACGGTCCACCCCCGTCCGGATGCCCGCCACATCACCTACGATGACGTCCGGGCCCTGCGCCCGGTGGTCCACACTGAATTCAACATCGAAGGCTACCCCTCGGAGGACTTCGTGGAGCTCGTGCTGTCGGTCCGCCCGGAGCAAGTGACGCTGGTCCCCGACCCGCCCGATGTCCTGACCTCCAATGCCGGTTGGGACACGCTCTCCGAGGCCGACCGGTTGCGTCCCATCCTGGACCGCTTCCGGCAGGCCGGCATCCGGACGAGCTTATTCATCGAGACAGACAACGACCGCATCCGGGCTGCCGCCGACCTCGGCGCCGACCGCATCGAACTGTACACCGAGGCCTACGCGGTCGCCCATGCCACCGACCCCAAGGCGGCCGTGGCCCCCTTTGCCCGGGCCGCCGCCACAGCCCATGCCGCAGGACTCGGTGTGAATGCAGGCCACGACCTCAACCTCGACAACCTGGCGCATTTCGCCACCTCCGTCCCCCATCTGGAAGAGGTCTCCATCGGCCACGCCCTGATCTCTGACGCCCTGTATCTCGGGCTGCAGAACGCGGTCGGCCAATACAAGGAGGCCCTGCGGCCGCGCTCCTGACCATGGTGCTGTTCCACCGCATCCTCGGCGCGCAGCCGACGTCGGAAGGCCCAACGCCCCTGGTCGTCCTGCACGGCCTGCTCGGCTCCTCCGACAACTGGCAGACCCTCGGCAGCCGGTGGGCGGAGCACCGCCCCGTGGTCCTCATCGACCAGCGGAACCACGGCCGCAGCCCCCACCATCCGAGCCACGTCTACCCTGACATGGTGGTGGACCTGCTCGACACGTTCGACCATCTCGGCAT
>WTID01000252.1 GCA_011522855.1 Flavobacteriales bacterium | reverse complement strand
TTTATCAACATCTTTGCGCGCCATGAGCCAAGCCCCCCTCGGAACCCGCCTCTACCGCAGTGTCATCCGGCCCCTGGCTTTCGCCATGGACCCGGAGCGTGCACACTATCGGACCATGGGGCTGTTTGGCTTCGGACTCGGTCTTCCCGTCGTGGGCCGTGCCCTTCGCCGGTCCATGGATCCCGGAGAGGTGGCGTCGGATGCCGTGACGGTGGCGGGACTGGCGTTTCCGCACCGCGTCGGGCTGGCCGCGGGCTTTGACAAGGACGGCCGCTGGCTCCACGAGCTCCAGGCGATGGGCTTTGCGTTCGTGGAGGTCGGCACGGTCACGCCCAAGCCGCAGCGAGGAAACCCCAAGCCCCGTTTGTTCCGCCTCAAGGAGGACCGGGGACTCATCAACCGCATGGGGTTCAACAACGGGGGGCTCGACGCCTTGGTGGAGCGGCTGAAGCGCCGGCCGGAGGGCCTCATTGTCGGGGGCAACATCGGCCGCAACAAGGTCACGCCCAACGAGCAGGCTGCGGACGATTACCACGCCTGCTTCGTGGCGCTCCATCCCCACGTGGACTACTTCGCGGTGAATGTAAGCTCGCCCAACACGCCCGGCCTCCGGGAGTTGCAGGACCGCGGGCCCCTGACCGCACTGTTGCAGCGGCTGCAGGAACACAACCGGACCCAGGCCGTCCAGCGCCCCGTCTTCCTGAAGATTGCCCCGGACCTCAGCAATGCCCAGCTCGATGACATCGTGGCCCTGGTCGGCGACACCGGCATCGACGGGGTCATCGCGACCAACACCACGATTTCCCGCGAGGGACTGCGGACGCCGGCCGCCACGGTGGAGGCCATTGGCGCCGGCGGCCTGAGCGGGGCTCCGGTGCGGGCCCGCAGCACGGAAGTGGTCCGCTACCTGCGGGAGCGGGGCGATTTCGCGATCATCGGCGTGGGTGGCATTGAGGGCGGTCCCTCCGCCCGGGAGAAGGCCGACGCGGGGGCCGACCTCGTGCAGGTCTACAGTGGGATGGTCTACACCGGGCCGGGCATCGTGCGCGATTGCCTTCAAGGCCTGCGCTGACGTCCCACTGCCCTCACCAGTCGAATTCCGAACGTCGCCCGGCGCGCTCCAGGCGCACGCCCTTTTCCGTCCGGTGGACCGTGGCGGCCTCGTGGTGGGCGTCGTGTTCGAAGAGGAGGGTCCAATGCTCCCGCTCCGCGCAGGTCAGGATGCGCTCCTTTTCGCTGACGGTGAGCAGGGGCCGGGTGTCGTAGCCCATGACCCAGGCCACAGGAATGTGGGTGGTCGCCGGCAGGAGGTCGGCCGTGAAGAGCGCCTTGCGTTCGCCCCGCTTGAGCAGGGGCAGCATCTGGCTCTCGGTGTGGCCGTCCACGAACAGGACGTCGAGGTCGGGAAAGCCATCGATGGGCTGGCGGGTATCCGTCGTGCCGTCGGCGCGGGGGATGAACCTCAATTGGCCCGAGGCCTCGATGGGGTGGATGTTCTCCTTGAGAAAACTGGCCTTTTCCCTCGGGTTGGGATCGTTGGCCCAGGCCCAATGGCGCTCCGTGCTCCAGAAGGTCGCGTTGGCGAAAGCCGGTTCAAACCGCTCCGGGTCGTCCTGCCGGCGGCGGATGGCCCCGCCGCAATGGTCGAAGTGGAGGTGGGTGAGGAAGACGTCGGTGATGTCGTCGCGGTGGAACCCGAGCGCGTCGAGTTGTGCATCCAGGTCCTCCGGTCGCGGGGCGTAATGGCCGAAGAATTTTTCGCCCTGCTTGTCGCCCATGCCGCAGTCGACGAGCATCAGGCGGTCGCCCTCTTCGATCAGGAGGGAGCGAAGGGCCCAATCGCAGCGGTTGCGCTCATCGGTGGGGTGGTTCTTCGTCCAGAGCGGCTTCGGGACCACGCCGAACATGGCGCCGCCGTCCAACTTGAACAGGCCGTGGGTGACCGTGTGGATCGTCATGCGGGAAAGGTACGGGGCGCCCGCGTCGTGGGCCGTATTTTCGTCCTTTGAACGGTTCGCCTTCGATGTCCGATTCCGCCCCCCTCCACGCCGTCAGCCCCGTTGATGGCCGGTACCGCCGCCACACCGCCCCGCTTGCGCCCTACTTCTCCGAAGCCGGGCTCATCCAGTACCGCGTTCGCGTGGAGGTTGAGTACCTCATCGCCTTGCACGCCGTTGGCCTGCCCCAACTTCCCGCCCTCACCGAGGCGCAGGTGGAGGGCCTCCGCCGCATTTATGTGGACTTCGGATCGGCCGACGCGCAGGCCGTCAAGGACATCGAAAAGACCACCAACCACGATGTGAAAGCGGTCGAGTACTTCATCAAGGACAAGCTCGCCCCCCTCGGCCTCGAGGACCGCGCCGAATTCGTCCACTTCGGCCTGACTTCCCAGGACGTCAACAACACCGCCATCCCGCTGTCCATGGCCGAGGCCACGGCCGACGTGCTGCTGCCCGCCTTGCAAGCCGTGCGGGACGATCTCGCCGGCCTGGCCGAACGGTGGAAGGACGTGCCCATGCTCGCCCGGACCCACGGCCAGCCCGCCAGCCCGGTCACGCTCGGCAAGGAATTCGCCGTGTTCTTGGAGCGGCTGGACCACGCCGTCGCCCAGTTCGAGGCGGTGCCCTTCGCGGCCAAGTTCGGCGGCGCCACCGGCGGCTTCAACGCCCACCACGTGGCCTACCCCGACACCGATTGGCACGCGTTCGCCGACCGCTTCGTCTCCGAGGAACTCGGCCTGCACCGCAGCCACCCCACCACGCAGATCGAGCATTACGATTACCTCGCGGCCTGGTGCGATGCCCTCCAGCGGATCCACACCATCCTGATTGACCTCGACCGGGACGTCTGGCACTACATCAGCCTCGATTACTTCAAGCAGAAGGTCGTCGAGGGGGAAGTCGGGTCCTCGGCCATGCCGCACAAGGTCAACCCCATCGATTTCGAGAACAGCGAGGGCAACCTCGGGGTGGCCAATGCCCTCCTGGGTCACCTCGCCCGCAAGCTGCCCATCAGCCGCCTGCAGCGCGACCTGACCGACAGCAC
>WTID01000160.1 GCA_011522855.1 Flavobacteriales bacterium | reverse complement strand
GACAGCACGACGTCATCGGAGGTGATGGAGGTGTTGCGGGAGGTCAATGCCTCGGGCATCACGGTCATCATCGTGACCCACGAGGCGGACATCGCCGCCAAATGCGACCGCACCATCCGCCTGCACGACGGGGTCATCATCGAAGATGGCCGAAGCGGGGAGGTGGTCGAACCCACGGCGCGGGGCGCCGGTTCTTCTGATTGATGTTCAACCGAGAGACCTGGATCGAGATTGCCCACACGGTGACCGCCAATCCGCTTCGGACGGCGCTGACCGGGCTGTCGGTGGGGCTCGGCATCTTCATCCTCGTGGTGATGCAGGGCCTCGGCTTCGGCCTGCAGAATGGGGTAGAACAGGACTTCGCCGACGAGGCCAAGAACACCATCTGGGTCCGGACGGGCACGACGACGTTGGCTTACCGCGGGCGCCAGCCCAACCGCTACATCGAGCTCCGCGATGAAGACAAGGAGCGGGTGACGGAGCAAGTCGTCGAAACACCAGCCGCCTCTGGCCGCCTGAGCATGTGGGGGTCAACCGTCCAATACAAGAACGAGCAGGGCAACTATCCGCTGATGGGGGTGGAGCCCGATTTCGCCGAACTCGACCTCATTCCCTTGCAAGGGGGACGCTGGCTGCACCAGGACGACGTGGAGAAGGAATCCAAAGTCTGTGTCATCGGGGAGAACGTCATCAACGAGCTGTTCAAGCAGCGATCGCCCATCGGAGAGTACATCATCCTCCGCGGGATCACCTTCCGCGTGGTGGGGCACTTCACCAAGAATGGGCGTTGGGGCAACAGCATGGTCTACATCCCGATGACGACGATGCAGCGCCTGTTCCAGGGCAACGACGCCATCGGCTCGATGGTGCTGTCCACGGGAGACCGGGATCTGACCGGTTCGACTGCCATGGTCGACGCCATCGACGGGGACCTGCGCTTGCGGCATGCGGTGCACCCCGAGGACCAACGCGCTGTGCGGGTGCGGGACAACCAAGAGGAGTACGCCATGTTTGACCGGATTTTCAAGGGCATTCGGCTTTTCATCTGGGTCATCGGCGGCTTCACGTTGCTTGCGGGGGCCATCGGGGTGGCCAACATCATGGCGATCGTGGTCAAGGAGCGAACCGTGGAGATCGGGGTGCGCAAGGCCCTCGGCGCGACGTCCGGAAGCATTCTCTCCCTCATTGTCATCGAGGCCATCTGCCTCACGCTCATTTCCGGTGCGCTCGGCCTGATCGCCGGCGTGGCGACGCTGAACTATGCCGCGCCCTATGCCCAGCACGATTACTTCACCAATCCGGAAGTCAACCTGCGGGTCACGGTGACGGCCCTGATCGTTCTGGTGTTGGCCGGCGCATTCAGCGGTCTGGTTCCCGCCTTGCGGGCGGTCCGCATTCGTCCAATCGAAGCCCTCCGCTACGAATGATGGGACTGGACCGCGATCGGCTGATTGAACTCGTCCAGGTGGTCGTGCGGAATCCCTTGCGCGCGTTTCTGTCCGCGCTGGGCGTGGGGTGGGGCCTGTTCATGATCATCATCACGGTGGGTGCGGCCCGCGGTCTCGAAAACGGGGTGAAGGCGGACATGGGCAACGATGTGGCCAACAGCATGTTTGCCTGGACCATGAGCACGAGCATTCCATACAAGGGATACCAGCGCGGCCGCTGGCTCGAGCTCGACATTGATGACGTCAAGTGGCTGGAGGCCAACACGCAACACCTCGACCTGGTCTGTCCGGAAATCCAGTTGGGCGGTTGGCAGGGCACCAACAACGTCATCCACGGCAAGCAGAGCGGGGCCTTCGACGTCAGTGGCGCCATTGCGCGGTACCAGGAGGTCAAGCCGATGAACATCACCAGTGGCCGGTTCCTCAACCAGGCCGACCTGGATGCGGAGCGCAAGGTTTGCGTAATCGGGAGCCGGGTGCAGGACATCCTGTTCGAATTTGGGGAGAATCCCCTCGGAGAGACCGTCCAGATCCAAGGCGTTCTGTTCCGTGTGGTCGGGGTCTACACGCCGAAGGGCAATGACGAGGATGCGCAGAATGAGGCGGAAAGCATCTACATCCCGTTCACCACGTTCGGTAAGGCGTTCAACACACGCGACCGGGTGGGCTGGCTGTCCATGCTGATCAAAGACGGCGTCGACGCCGAGGAGGCCGAGGAAGCCACGAAGCAGCTCATCAAGTCGCGGCTCAGTGTTCACCCGGATGATCCGAGGGCCATCGGCTGCTGGTCGATGGCGGAGGAATTCCAGAAAGCGGAATTGTTGTTCAGCGGCATGCGGCTCATCTCGCTGCTGTTCGGTTCGCTCGCCCTGCTGGCCGGGGTCATCGGCATCACAAACATCATGCTGATCTCCATCAAGGAGCGGACGAAGGAGCTCGGTATTCGCCGGAGTCTGGGCGCCACGCCCATTCGCATCCTTCGCCAGATCATTGGAGAGACCCTGTTTCTCACCCTGCTCGCCGGCCTGTGCGGCCTGGTGCTGGGCGTCGGACTGCTGGAGGCAGTCGACGGCTACCTCGAGGGTGGTGGAGACGCTGGGGTTTTCCGCCATCCTGAAATCGATTTTGGAACCGTCCTCACCGTGTTGTGCATCCTCCTTGGGATGGCCATCTTCGCGGGCATCCTGCCTGCTCTGCGGGCGCTGGCCATCAAGCCGGTGGAAGCCCTGCGCTCGGAAGGATGATTGAACCTGCATCATGAAGAAAGGCCGCGTTACGCTCCTGCTCCTCTTCGTCCTCCTGGTCATCGCCGGGGCGGCTTACACGTTGAATGACCTTTACCAGAAGGAGCAGGCCCCCGAGGCGCGCTTCGGCGTGGAGGCGCCCTACATCGCCGACATCATCAAGAAGTCGGTGAGCTCCGGAACCATTGGGCCGCGCAAGGAAATCCTGATTAAGCCGCAGATCAGCGGCATCGTGGACGAGCTTTACGTCGAAGCAGGGGACACGGTCGCCCAGGGTACCGTCCTCGCACGGGTGCGGGTCGTGCCGGACATGGCGGCCCTGGCGGCGGCCCAGAGTCGGGTCGAGCGCAGCCG
>WTID01000175.1:1307-3068 GCA_011522855.1 Flavobacteriales bacterium | reverse complement strand
GATGGCCATCAGCCAGTCGTGGCCATCGTGTTCGACCCCAACCGCGACGAATGCTTCACGGCGTGGCAAGGCGGCGGCACCCAGCTGAATGGACATCCCATCCGCTGTGCAAACCGGAACCATCTGTCGGACGCCTTGGTGGCCACTGGATTTCCCCACTGGGATTTCGACCGGATGGACGATTACCTCCAGGCGTTGACCGCCTTTGCCCGAGGGTCTCGGGGCATCCGCAGAATGGGGTCCGCAGCCATTGACCTGGCCTATGTCGCCTGCGGCCGGTTTGACCTCTTCTTTGAATACAGCCTTCAGCCGTGGGACATTGCGGCAGGCCTACTGCTCGTGCAGGAGGCGGGCGGCATCACCTGCACTTTCTCAGGACAGGAAGATGCAGAGGTCATGCTGTCCGGGGCGGAGACGTTTGCTGCCGCTCCCGGCATGGCCAAGGAAGGGTTGGCTGTGATCCGCTCGGCCTTCGGTTAAACGCTCCAGTCCGTGACCCGTTCCTTTGGGGAACGTGCAATCGAACCCGAAGCATACTTCCCCGCCTGATTTCGCCAACTGGATGCGCGAGCATTATCGCTTGGTGCTGTCGCAGAGTCGGCGCATGCTGGGCGTGACCGAGGATGCGGAGGATGTGACCCAGGCGGTGTTTGTGAAGACGTGGAAGGCGTGGGATGGATTCGAAGGCAATGAGGCCCAGCGCCGTGCCTGGCTCCTGCGCATCACGCGCAATGCGACGGTTGATGCTGCCCGAAAGCGGAATCTGCGTCGCATGGCGCCACTCGATGTCCTGCTGGAGGAGCGTACAGCCGAGGTCTTGAGTGCCCCCGATTTCGAAGGGGATGCCATCCTGGCGCGGCTCCATGCCGCAATCGGTACGCTGCCGCCCAAGCAGCGGTGGGTCTTTCAGGCCCGGTACTTTGACGATCGTCCGTATGCAGACCTCGCGTCAGAAACCGGCACTTCCGAAGGGGCGTTGAAGGCGTCCTACCACCACGCCAAGAAGAAGATCGAGGCCATCCTCCAAAAAGAGGTGGAATCCATGTTCCATTAAACCCGACAGATCCCGATTCGTTATTCCCATGATGTCCCACTTCCCTTCCGCCGGTCCGAACCGCAAAGACGATGGCTTCCGCATTGCGGACGCCGCCGTAGAGCGTGCGATCCAGGATGTGATGTCCACACCCCGGGAAGGCCGTACCCGTCGTCTGATGCCAATGGTGTCGCTGGCGGCGTCCATCGCCCTGATTCTCGGACTGGGCGTGGCGTTCAGCGAGGCGATGAAGCCGGAGCCTTGTGTCACGTTCGCGTGTCAACTCGAGGCCATGTCCGATGAAGAATTGGCCGGAATGATGGAACTGATGGAGGAAGAGTCTCTGCTTGAATTGGAAGGAGAGTCTTGGACGACCCTGTATTGAAAATGTATCCGATGAACGACATGAAGAAGATGAACCGCCCTCTCCCGATGGCTCTGTCCGCTTTGCTGATGGGACTCCTTTTTTCTCCAGTTCTGGTTGCCCAGCCGGATGGCCGTCCTGGAGGGATGGACCGAGAAGCGCTCCGCCAACGCATGGAGGTCATGGCCGTCGGATTTCTCACGGAGGAGCTGGAGTTGGATGCCGAGTCGGCCCAGGTTTTCTGGCCGATCTACAACGCGCACAAAGAGGAACTGGACCGTGCCACCCGCGACTTGAAAGAGGTTCAAGAGGACCTGAACAGTTTCGAGGGTGGGTCAGAGGATGAGTTCAACGGTCTTCTCGA
>WTID01000175.1:0-1207 GCA_011522855.1 Flavobacteriales bacterium | reverse complement strand
GTCAGGCAGACGCCATTGACGCAGTGACGGGTTCCCGTCTCGGTCGGACCGTCCGGGAACACATGGCCCAGGTGGGAGTCGCATTCCGCACAGCGGATTTCTATGCGGATCATGCCATGGGAGGTATCCCGGATGCGGGTGACCCTCGCCCCTTCAATTTCCTGATCGAAGCTGGGCCAGCCGCAGCCGGAGTCGAACTTGGCGCTGTGCGCAAAGAGGGCGGTGTCGCAGACCTTGCAGTGATAGTTCCCTTGGCGGGTCTCTCCGTTGAGTTCACTGGTGAAGGGGCGCTCCGTTCCGTTCCTGCGCAGGACGCGGAATTCCTCGGGTGTCAGTCGGCCGACGAGGTCGGCGTCATCGTATTCGGGCATGGTCAACCTTGGGGTTGGCCTCCACCCTGCTGACCGCCTTGGTGGCCGCCTCCCGCGCGGCGCTTGCCAATGCGGTTGCGGCGGCGCTTCTTGTTGCCGCCTTCACCGTTGCCGTTCTGGCCGCCTTGGTTCTGGCCCTGCGGGCGGTCACCTCCACCGCCTTGGCCACCGCGGCCGCGGCGACGGTCTCCGTCTCTTCCACGGCCGCGTCCACGACCGCCTCCGCCGCCCCCGCGGCGATCACCGCCACGGCCCCGGCCGCCTCCGCCCCCGCGTCCGCCGCGACCACCGCGGTCGGAGGGTGCATTGGGGTCATAGGCTGGGCCTTCGCCGAGCTCTTCGGGCAGGCGCTCCTTGCGGACCTCCATGTCGATGAGCTTCTCAATCTTGGAGAAGTTGCGCATCTCACCCGGGGTGATCAGCGTGATGCCGATTCCACCTCGACCTGCACGTGCCGTGCGGCCGATGCGGTGCACGTAATCCTCTTCGTTAGGCGGGACATCGTAGTTGATGACCATCTCGATGTTGTCGATGTCGATGCCTCGGCTGACCACGTCCGTGGCGACGAGCACATTGACCTTCCGGTTGCGGAACCGGCGCATGACGTCTTCCCGGTCCTTCTGCTCGAGGTCCGAGCTGATGGAGCCCACATTGAGTCCGGCCTTGGACAGCGAGCGGGCGATGATGCTGATGCTGCGCTTGCGGCTGGAGAACACGATGACGGATTCGAGACCGCGGTCCTTGAGCAGGCTCACGAGGAGCTTTGGCTTTTGGTCGTCGTGGACGGGGTAGGCGACCTGCATCACCTTTTCCGCCGGGCGGGACAGGGCGATCTG
>WTID01000230.1 GCA_011522855.1 Flavobacteriales bacterium | reverse complement strand
GCTGCGTGGGCATGGGTCGAAGTTAAGCTTGGCGGGCGGCGAGGGCTGCGGCGTACAGGCGCATCTGCTGGACCATGCTGGCCAAGCCGTTGGACCGGGTGGGCGACAGGTGTTGGTGTAGGCCGATGGCGTCGAGGAAATGGAGGTCGGCCTCGGCGATGGCCCTGGCTTCGGCGCCGGAGAGGACCCGGACCATGAGGCCCACGAGTCCCTTCGTGATGATGGCGTCGCTGTCGGCCGTGAAGTGCACGGTTCCGCTTGCATCGGCGTCTGCCGCCAGCCAGACCCTGGACTGGCAGCCTTTGATGAGGTGGTCGTCCGTTTTGCGGCCGGCATCGATGGCCGGGACGTCTTTTCCGAGCTCGATGAGGTGCTCGTACTTGTCCATCCAGTCGTCGAAGAGGGCGAACTCGTCGATGACGTCGGCTTGGCGGGCGGCGATGAGGTCGGCGGACATGGTTCAGCTCAGCATGCGCATGGCGCGTTCGAGGGCGATGACGGCCCGGTCGATTTCCTCACGGGTGGTGTAGGCAGCAAAGGACATCCGCAACGTCCCCGACTCGAGGCCGAAATGGGCCATGAGGGGCTCGGTACAATGGTGTCCGGTGCGGACGGCGATGCCCTGGCCGTCGAGCAGGGTGCCGAGATCGTAGGGGTGCAGGCCATCCACCACAAGGGAGACCACACCGACCTTGTCGGGAGCGGTGCCGATGATGCGCAGCCCCGGAAGGGTCTGCAGGGCCTGGTGGGCGTGTTGGACCAGGGCACGTTCGTGGGCGTGGATGGTGTCGAGGCCCACCCCGTTCATCCAGTCGAGGGCGATGCCCAACGCGATGCCGCCGGAGATGTGAGGTGTCCCGGCTTCGAATTTGTGGGGGAGATCGTTGTAGGTGGTGCCATCGAAGGAGACGCTTCGGATCATTTCGCCGCCACCGCGCCAGGGGGGCATGGCGTCGAGGAGATTCCGGTGCCCCCAGAGGAAGCCGATCCCGGTGGGTCCATAGGCTTTGTGCCCGGTGGCGACATAGAAGTCGCAGCCGATGGCGGCGACGTCGATGGCCAGGTGGGGCAGGGCCTGGGAGCCGTCCACAAGGGTGACCGCTCCGGCGGCGCGCGCGGCAGCACAGAGTTCGGCGACGGGATTGATGGTGCCGAGGGTGTTCGAGGCGTGGACCACACCAACCAGTTTGGGTTGGTGGCGCTCCAATTTCCGGGCGAAGTCTTCGAGGTCGAGGGTGCCATCCTCCCGCACGTCCACGGGCACCACGTCAGCGTCCTTCTCCTCGCACACCATCTGCCACGGAACAATGTTGGCGTGGTGCTCCATTCGGGTCACCAGAACGGTGTCTCCGGCATTGAGGTTGGCGCGGCCCCAGGATTGGGCGACGAGGTTGACCGCATCTGTGGATCCGGCCGTGAAGATGATTTCCTCTGTGGATTCGGCGCCGATGTGGTCGGCAATCTTTCGCCGGGTGCCTTCGTAGGCTTCGGTGGCCAGCTGGGCCAGATGGTGCGCCCCGCGGTGGATGTTGGCGTGGTAGTTCGCGAGGTATTCGCGCTGTCCCTCGATGACGGCCAAGGGCTTCTGGGCACTGGCGGCATTGTCGAGGTAGACCAACGGCTTGCCGTGGACGCTCCGGTCGAGGATCGGAAAGTCGCGTCGAATGCGTTCGGGCAGGGTAGAATTGGCCATTTCAATCGGAACCGCTCCGCGAAGTAAAGGTTCAGCCCCGGCCGCCCCACGAGAAGTGCAGCAGGAATTCGCGGTTGCCGCTTCCTCCCTCGATGGGCGAGTCGATGGGGTCGGAGCACCGGAAGCCCGCGTCTTCGGCCTGCCGCAGGCACGCTTCGAGGGATTTGCGCCGGATGGCGGGGTCCCGGACGATGCCGTTGCGGCCAAGATGCTTGGGTCCCACCTCGAATTGGGGTTTGACGAGGGCCACGCCCCACCCTTCGGGAGTGACCCAATCCATGAGCCGTGGCCACACGTGGTCCAGTGAGATGAAGGAGAGGTCGATGACGATTGTATCGGGGCGTGGGGTGAGCTGGTCGGCCGTCAGATCCTTCAGATGGGTCTGTTGGAGGTCGGCCACTCGGGCATCGTCGCGCAGGGCGTGAACGAGTTGGTCGGTGCCGACATCGACGGCGTGGACGAATCGGGCGCCGTGGTGGAGGCAGACCTCGGTGAATCCACCGGTGGAGGCGCCGAGGTCCAGCACCACACGCCCGCTTGGATCCAGTGTGTAATGGTCGAGGGCAGCGACCAGCTTCAAGGCGCCCCGGGAGACCCAGGGCAGGTCTTCGCCGAGCAGGTCGAGTGTGGCGTTGGGGGAGACTTTTTTGCCAGGCTTTCTGATTTCGATGCCGTCGACCCGGACCCCGTGGTCGGTGATGAGGCGTTCGGCGCGGGGCCGGCTGGGTACGAGCCCGCGGTCGACAAGGAGCCGGTCAAGGCGGACAGGGTCCATCAGTTCCAGCCGAGGCGCTCGGCGTAGACGGACTCGACGTGGGCCTGGATTTCCGGGCGGAATCCGTCGAGGACCTCGGCGAGGAAGGCGCGGACGAGCAGGTTTCTCGCTGCGGTTTCGGTCATGCCGCGGGACCGCAGGTAGAACAAGGCTTCGCCATCGAATTGGCCCGTGGTGCACCCGTGGCTGCACCGGACATCGTCGGCGTAGATCTCGAGTTCGGGCTTGGCGTTGATGGCCGCTTGTTCCCCGAGGATGAGGTTGGCGTTGCTCTGGTACGCTTCGATGCGCTGGGCATCTTGGTGCACCATGATCTTGCCGTTGAACACGGCGGTGGCGGAACCGGCGGCGAGGCCCTTGTAGAGCTCGTCGGATCGGCCGTCCGGCATGGCGTGGTCGATGCGGGTGTGGTGGTCGACGAATTGCCGCTCGTTGGGCAGGTAGCACCCGTGGAAGGTGCTGTCGCCGTATTGGCCGCCTTGAAGGATGTGCAGGTCGTTGCGGAGCCAATGGGCGCGGGCCGTGGCGGTCCGCACTTCCAGCTTGCTGGAGGCGGCCTGGCGGAACTGGTGGTGCCCGATGTGGTGGGCGGCACCGTGCTCGTCCTGGACAATTTCC
>WTID01000062.1 GCA_011522855.1 Flavobacteriales bacterium | reverse complement strand
ACTGCGGGTGGGACACATCGATGACGTGGACGAGCAGGTCGCTCTCCCGCGTCTCGTCCAGGGTGCTTTTGAAACTCTCGACCAGCTGGTGCGGGAGCTTGCGGATGAACCCCACCGTGTCGCTGAGCAGGAACGGCAGGTTGTGAACCACGACCTTCCGCACGGTGGTGTCGAGCGTGGCGAAGAGCTTGTCCTCGGCGAAGACGTCCGACTTCGACAGCCGGTTCATGAGGGTGGACTTGCCGGCATTGGTGTAGCCGACGAGCGCCACGCGAACGAGGGCGCCACGGTTGCCGCGCTGGGTGGCCATCTGGCGGTCGATGGCAGCGAGGTCCTTCTTGAGCGCGGAGATGCGGTCGCGGATGATCCGGCGGTCCGTTTCGATTTCCTTCTCTCCCGGTCCCTTCATGCCGATGCCCCCCTTCTGCTTCTGCAGGTGCGTCCACATGCGGGTGAGGCGCGGGAGCAGATACTGGTACTGGGCGAGTTCGACCTGCGTTTTGGCGTGCGCCGTCCGGGCGCGCTGGGCGAAGATGTCGAGGATGAGGTTGGCGCGGTCGAGCACCTTGGTCTCCGGCAGGGCCTCTCCGAGATTGCGCAGTTGGGAAGGGCTCAATTCGTCATCGAAAATGAGCAGGTCGATGTCGTTCTCCTCGATGTAGGTCGTGATCTCCTCGAGCTTGCCCTTGCCCACGAACGTCCGCACGTCGGGGTGATCCAAGGATTGCGTGAAGGAGCGGATGGTCTCGGCATTGGCCGTCCGGGCGAGGAACTCGAGCTCGTCGAGGTATTCGGCGAGCAAGTCTCGGGGCTGGTTGCGCGTGGCGAGGCCGACCAGCACGGCGCGTTCCGGTTTGCCGTCCTTTCGGGCGAGCGGTTTCTCGAGCATTCAGTCGCGGAATCGGTCGATGTAACGCGCCACGGCGGTGATCTCCGCCTTGTTCAGGATGCCCTTCTGGGCCGGCATGGTCCCCTTGCCGTAGGTGATGAGGGCCACGCGTTCGGCCAGGGTCATGGTCGACACGCTGAGGTCGGGCGACTTGGACGCCATCAATTGTCCATCCTCGCCATGACAGAGGGAGCACTTGCGGATGTACAGCGCGCGCGCCTCCACCTCGGAGACCATCTGGCCGGCATCATCTGCAGCTCCGGATTCGCCCGGAGAACCGCATCCGATGAAGAGGGCGGCGAGCGTCAGACCCGAAAGCAGGGCGAGGGGTCTCACAGCCAACCGTAGGCTTCGAAGCCCTCGCGGAAGGGCCAGGGGATGCTCGAGAGGATGAGCACGAGGCACACCGTGAACCAGATGGCCTGACGGCGGAACTTGCTTCGGTCGTTGTCCGCGCGCTTGGACAGGCTGTAGCCGAGCGTGCCGAGGAGGACCGCCAGGGTCATCGTCGCCATGTGTTCCAGCGAGAAGAACCGCATCACCGTATCGGCCATGGCCTCCGCATTGCCGAGCATGGCGCTCCAGCCCTTGCCGAAGTACAGGACGAACCCGAGGACCAGCTGGAGGTGGAGGGAAATCATGGTGAACAGGCCGCGCTTGCGGTCGCCATCGCCGAAGGAACGTCCGGCGGACATGCCGGAGAAGGCCTTGACGATGGACAGGACGAGGAGCACGAGGACGACCCAGCGAAGGGTGCCGTGCAGGTGTTGGATTCCGGTCAACATGGGGCGAAGATACGGGGGTACATTGCGCCCATGCAGTTGGACCTCCATGGAAAACACGCCCTCGTCTGTGGGGCATCGCAGGGCATCGGATTGGCGGCGGCCCGGGAGCTTGCCACGCTCGGGGCCCGGTGCACCCTGATGGCCCGGAACGAGGAGCGCCTCCACGCCGCAGTCCAGTCCCTTCCGGGCGACGGCCACGGGGTGGCCGTGGCGGACTTCTCGGATCCGGACGCCGTCGCGGCGGCGGCGGCCACGGTGGTCGCCGGAGCTCCGGTGGACCTCCTCATCAACAACACCGGCGGCCCTCCCGGCGGCCCGGCCCATGCGGCCGACCCGGAAGCCTACCTCGCCGCCTTCAGCCAGCACCTCATCTGCAACCAGCGCTTGGTGCAGACGGTCCTGCCCGGCATGCGGGCGGCCGGCGGGGGCCGCATCGTCAATGTCATCTCCACCTCCGTCAAGCAGCCGCTGGACGGCCTGGGGGTCTCCAACACCGTTCGCGGGGCTGTGGCCAATTGGGCCAAGACCCTGGCCAATGAGCTCGGCCCCGACGGCATCACGGTCAACAACGTCCTGCCCGGAGCGACCCGTACGGCGCGCCTCGACCAGATTGCCGAAGCCAAATCCGCCAAGACCGGAGTGCCCGCCAGGGACGTCCTCGAGGGCATGGCCCAGGCTGTGCCCCTGAAGCGGCTCGGGGAGGCCCACGAGATTGGCGCCGCCATCGCCTTCCTCTGCAGTCCGGCGGCGGCCTACATCAGCGGCATCAACCTTCCCGTGGACGGCGGGCGGACCCGCAGCCTTTGATGGCAGCCCGCCGCCGTTTTTGAACAGGTCGAACGTCCATAAACATTCGGGCCGGGTCGTGTCTTCTTGACACCCCGTCACGCTACCTTCGCACTGCACGTCAATCGATACGTCACCATCATCATGGAGCACCCCAGCGTCCAGGCGTTCATGGCCGAGGCCCAACGCCGGAATCCCAACGAGCCCGAGTTCATCCAGGCGGTTGAAGAGGTCGCCGAGACCGTCATTCCCTTTATTGAATCCAATCCCCGATATGAGGGCCATGCGTTGCTCGAGCGAATGATTGAGCCGGAGCGCGTCATCCAGTTCCGCGTGCCGTGGACCGATGACGACGGGAACATCCAGGTCAACCGGGGCTACCGGGTGGAGTTCAACTCCGCCATCGGACCCTACAAGGGTGGCCTGCGTTTCCACCCGAGCGTCAATCTGAGCATCCTGAAGTTTCTCGGCTTCGAGCAGGTCTTCAAGAACAGCCTGACCACCCTTCCCATGGGCGGCGGAAAGGGCGGATCCGATTTCGACCCCAAGGGCAAATCCGATGGCGAGGTCATGCGCTTCTGCCAGAGCTTCATGACGGAACTGTCCCGCCACATCGGCCCGGACACCGA
>WTID01000233.1 GCA_011522855.1 Flavobacteriales bacterium | reverse complement strand
TGGTCAGGGCCTGCTTGTTCTTCTTGAAGCCGTCCTTGAGGCGGAAGCGGTGGTACCGCTCGAAAATCTGGTGGTCGGTGTAGACGGCCAGCTTGATTCCCTCGTCCACGAAGCCCTCGCTGAGTTCGGAGGGAATCGGCTGGTACTTCACCTCGTCGCCACGGTCGGCGAAGATGTCGTGCAGGCGCTCGAGCTGGGTGCCCTGGCCCGCCACCACGAACGTGGCAAACCCGTCCTGATGCCGATGCTTCAGATGCTCGGCCAGCAGGTCGAAGTTCTTGTTGAACCCGGGCTGGTCCTTCTGGCCGAAGTCCACCGTGATGCGGTCCGTGAAGCTGGTGCTCCCGCTGAACTCCACCACGCGGTGGGCCTCGAGCCGGCGCTCGAACCGCAGGCCCGTCGAGTACAACTCTCCCGGGCGGAGCGCCTCGGTCAGGCCGGTCCGCTTCTCGTAGAACACCTCGGCCTTTTCGACCTCCTTGTCCAATTGATCCACCACCCCGCGCACATCCCACGCCCAGACGCAGCATTGCTCGCCGAGGAACTCGAGGAAGGGCTCACGGGCCTCCTTCACCAACTGGTCCTGCACGTCCGGCACGATGACCGCCCGGTCCATCTTGCCCACGCTGAGCTGATCGGCCGGATCGAACTTCCGGATGCCGTCCACCTCATCCCCGAACAGCTCGATGCGATAGGGGTGGTCGAAGGCGTAACTGAAGATGTCGATGATGCCTCCCCGGATGGCGTATTCGCCCGGCTCGTAAACGTATTCGACCTTCTCGAACCCATAGTCGATGAGCAGCTCGTCGATGAAATCCTGGGAAATCCGGTCGCCCCGTTGGATGGTGTAGGTGTTGCCCTTGAGCTGCTTCCGCGTGGTGACCTGCTCGGCCACCGCTTCCGGGAAACTGACCACGCACACCTTGCCTCGAAGGGCCTCGAGTTTGTTCATCACCTCGGCGCGCATGGCGACGTTGGCGTTGTCGGCGCCCTCCTCCTGATAGGGAATCCGTGCGCTGCGGGGATAGAAGAGGACCTGATGTCCCCCTTCACCGAGGAGAGTCTCGAGGTCGTTCATGAAGTAGGCCGCGCGCTCCTTGTCCTCGAGAAGGAACAGGTGGTCCCCACCGTTGCGCCTCACGGCCTGCGCCGCGAGGAAGGCCCGGGCCGATCCGACCAGTCCGCGCGCCTCCACCTTGGACTTCGGGATATCCAACGCCTCCACGACGCGGCCCGTCCGGGCGTCATGGTCATAGAAGGCGAGGAGGTCCTGCAGCGTCATGGAGCGCGCGAAGATAACCGTCCCCACCCCCTCGGGTTCGGCTTCGTCCTCCATGCTTTTGGAACACCCTTCCAACTCAACCGAACAGGCTACATGTCGCTGACTTTGCATTAAAAAGCTGATATTGAACCATGTACCGAATTCTCGCCTCGTTTCTCCTGTTGCCGCTCCTGACCGTTGGCCAGGTCAATCCCGCCTATGACCCAGACTTCAATGGTGATGGATGCAACACCGTCTCCGATCTCATTCCTTTTCTGGGCGTTTTCGGTGCTTGCGACGACACCCCCACACCTTGGGCTTGCGGAGACACCCTGGTTTACGGAGAGACATCGTATGCCACGGTGGCCATTGGCGATCAGTGCTGGTTCAAGAAGAACCTCGCCACCCTCGTGTACACCAACGGGGACTCCATCCCCACGGGCTTGGATGATGCGTCGTGGACCGCAACGACGGAAGGGGCCATGGCGATCTATGGGGACGACGAGAGCGGATATTGCTCCACTGGTGCTCCGGGCATCAACCCCTGCGTGCAGGAACTGTCCCTTCAGCTGTACGGTCGGATCTACAATGGACATGCCGTCCTGGATGAGCGGGGGCTGTGTCCGACAGGGTGGCACGTGCCCACAGACGAGGATTGGATGGAGCTGGAGACGATGGCAGGCGTGCCCACAAACGAACTGATCGACTGGGACAACAGGGGCGAAGCTTCAGGGTATTGGCCCTTCACGTCCGGCGCAGGTTCTGCCCTCAAGGCCTCGGTCGGATGGATGGGTTGGGACGGTCCGGGAAACGGCCATGACGCACTCGACCTGTCCTTGCTTCCGGGAGGGTATCGGAGTGGCGTCAATGGATATTTCTACAACGTCACCTACGATGGATGGTGGTGGAGTTCCTCGCCTCTCGGTGTCAACGTCATCTACCGGTACATCGGAGGGAGTCAGACCGGCATCGGGAGAAACTACAATGACGGGAACCCGGGCTTCTCCATCCGATGCATCAAATCCCCTTAAACGCTTTCAGCCGTCCAACATCACCTTCATCGACCATAAGCTTGGGCATGCCGACCTTCGCCGCATGGACACGTGGCCGGTGCACACCTTCACAACCTGGGAGGACTTCCAGGAGGGGCAGGTCCTGCTCATCGACAAGCCCCGCGAATGGACCTCGTTCGACGTGGTCAACAAGGTGCGCTATGCCATCCGCAAGGGAGGCGGGTTCCGCAAGATCAAGGTGGGCCATGCCGGCACCCTCGACCCCCTGGCCACCGGGGTACTCGTGGTCTGCACCGGCAGGATGACCAAGCGCATCAACGAGCTCACCGCCGAGGACAAAGCCTACGAAGGCCACATCACCTTCGGCTCCACCACCGAAAGCCATGACCTCGAAACGGAGCCCCAGCCGTCGGGCGAGGCCTCCGGATTGACCCGGACTGACCTCGACGAGGCCGTGGCCACCCTGACGGGCGACATCCAGCAGGTTCCGCCCCGGTTCAGCGCGAAAAAGGTCAACGGTCAGAAGGCCTACATCGCCGCCCGGAAGGGCAAGGACATCCAGATGCGCGTCGCGGAGGTGACCGTGAAACGCTTCGACATCACCGACTGGACGACCCCTGTCATGGGGTTCGACGTCCTCTGCTCGAAAGGGACCTACATCCGGGCATTGGCCCGGGATGCCGGCAAGGCAACGGGCATCGGCGCCCACCTCTCCGCCCTGAGGCGCACGGCCAGCGGGGACTTCCGGCTGGAAGACTGTCTTTCCCTAGACGCCTTCCTGTCCCGACTGGAGGCCCTCCCCGCCCCCGCTCCGA
>WTID01000204.1:9211-12487 GCA_011522855.1 Flavobacteriales bacterium | reverse complement strand
CGTTCCGGAGAGGGTTCCGGATCGGGCATCGAGTCGGCCAAGGCGTGCAACACCGGATCCAGCTTCCGGAAATGGACGCGGGCCGCCGACCAGTCGAGTCCGGCATGCGAAATGGTGGACACGTTCGTTTCCATGGCACACAAGGTATCCCGACATCGGCGCACGCCTTAGCTTCGCACCCCGCATGATGGAGCCCCCCAACACCAAGACCCCCTTGCATCGCGCCTGGATCGGCATCACGGTTACCCTCGTGGCCCTGACGCTCTGGAGCTGCAATGGGGACAAGCTGTACTTGGGGGCGGACGCCCGTGTGGCCTTCAGCCAGGACACGGTTCTGTTCGACACGGTGTTCAGCACGATCGGCAGTGCCAGCGAGGCTTTCCGCATCGTCAACGACAGCCCGGGCCGGATCCTGCTCGAGGACATCACCCTGGAGGACGGGGAGGACAGCCCCTTCCGCATCAATGTGGACGGCCTGCCGGGACCCTCTGTCGGTGACCTTGAGCTCGACGAAGGTGATTCCCTCTACGTGTTCGTGGAGGTGACCATCGACCCGCAGAATGACTACGACTTGCCGTTCATCGTCAAGGATCGGATTCGGGTCACCGTCAACGGATTCAGTCAGTACGTCCAGCTCCTCGCCTGGGGTCAGGACGCGTTCTTCCACGGGTCTCCGGGTGGCATCAGCACACTCGATTGCAATGCACTGTGGACGGCGCAGAAACCGCACGTCATTTATGGCGTGGTCGGCGTGGCCCCGGGGTGCAACCTGACCATCGAGGCGGGAGCCGATGTCCATGTCCATGCTGGTGGCGGCTTGTATGTGAGCGGGGGCACCTTGGATGTGAACGGGGAGCTGGGCAACCCGGTCGTCTTCGAAGGGGACCGATTGGAACCGGAATACGCGGATGTCCCCGGGCAATGGGGCATCCAGGTCGACACGCTGATTCAGACCGAAATCGGCGTGGCCCAAGCCAGCATCCTCGGCGGAGGCATCTGGATCTACGGGTCTCCCGGAAGCACGCTCCGGCACACCATCCTGCGGAACGGCACGATTGGCCTGCAAGTCGACACGACGGGCACGGAAGGGGCGGCCGTCACCCTCGAGAACTGCGTCATCCACAACATGAGCGCCATCGGGCTGCTGGCCCAGGGCGCCCACATGGACGGAACCAACAACCTCCTCTACGATTGCGGCCAGGCCTGCGCGGCGTTCACGCTCGGAGGGAAATACCGCTTCACCCACAGCACCTTCGCCAACACCTGGTCTGACGGCACGCGGGGCACGCCTTCCGTGCTCATCAACGACCACTACGAGGACATCAATGGCAACCTGCAGATCCGGCCGCTGGAGGAAACCCGTTTCCTGAACTGCATCCTGTGGGGAAACAATGCCCAGCTCCAGGATTTCGACGAACTCGTCGTCGACCTTGAGGGCGATGTCAACGACCTGCTCATTCGCGGATGTGCGGTGGACCTGGATGCCACGGGAGAAGCGGACTGGATTGAGGAAAGCACCCTCGACGCCACACCGCCCTTCGCCGACATTTTCAGCCGCGACTTCCACCTGGTCAGCGGCAACAGTGAATGGAATGGCGTCGGTGTCCCAGCCGGCTTGCCGTTTCTCGCCACCGACCTCGACGGCCTCCCGCGGGTGGTGGGCTCCGCACCCGATGTGGGGTGCTACGAACGCCAGTGAATCCAAAGCGGCCCGAGCCGCGTATGAGACCGTCGGATGAGCCGCCACATTCTCGACGCCCTCATGCAGCTCTTTGCCCTCATCACCTTGAGGGAGGAAGGGCTCGACCGCGGTCGGGAGGTCGTGGCCAACTTCTTGCGCAGCCGCCTCAACCGGGAACTGGTCAGCGAGTGGCTCGCCACCTTCGAGGAGTACCTCGTGAGCTATGGGGGTGCGGTCGAATCCCGCGAGGTGGCCGGCCTGAAGCGCACCGCCCTGCGGTCCACCAAGGTCCTGCGCGCCTGCTCCGACATCAACCGGGATTTGCAGGCGAGTGAAAAGGCCCTGGTCTTCCTGCGCGTCCTTGAATTCGAACTCGCCATCCGCGGGGAAGAGGCAGAGCGGGATCCCCTGAGCCACGAACTCATCGACCTGGTGGCCGACGGCTTTGGCATCCGGGAAGGGGAGAAGCGGTGCTACGAGACGCTGGTCTTCGACGCGGAGCAGTGGCCGACCATGACCCAGCGGTACCACGAGGCCTTCATGATCGGGGACCAGCCCCAACTCGGCGGGGTCGTCAAGCCCGGCTGGAGCGCGCCGCTCGCCTGCTTCCGACATCCGGAATCCCAGGTCGTCTTCCTCCGCCCCATGGGGGCCGGTGCCGTCCAGCTCAATGGCGAGCTGCTCGATGCAGGCCGCACCCAGCCCTTCACGCCCGGCTCGACCCTGCGTCACCCCGGCGCGGCCCCGCTGCACTTCGTCGACATCCAGCGCTCCTTCATGGAGGAGGAAAACATCCCGGAAATCACGCTGTCCGTGGACGAGGTCAGCCATTGGTTCCAATACCCGGGAAAACAGGCCCTGCACCCGTTCAGCGCGACGGCCCGGTCCGGCATGCTCGTTGGCGTCATGGGCGCCAGCGGCTCAGGAAAGTCCACCTTGCTTCACCTGCTGGCGGGCACGACGCAGCCCACCTTCGGGCGCATTGCCCTCGACGGCATCCCCGTGACGGAGGAGCAAGCCAATGCGCACATCGGGCTGGTGCCGCAGGAGGACCATCTGCTCCCTGAGCTCACGGTGGAGGAAAACCTCTGGTACGCTGCGCGCCTTGCCCACGGAAAGGAAGACGAATCGACGACCCACGAGCGGGTGGACCGTTGCCTCCAGCAACTGGGACTGCAGGAAGCGCGCCATCTTCCGGTGGGGGATGCCCTGAACAAGACCATCAGCGGCGGTCAGCGGAAGCGGCTGAACATCGCCCTCGAACTCATTCGGGAGCCGAAGGTGCTCCTCGTCGATGAGCCGACGAGCGGCCTGAGCAGCAAGGATTCCGAACTCCTGATGGACCTGCTCAAGCAGATGACCTACGCCGGCACCCTTGTCGTGGCGGTCATCCATCAGCCCAGCGGCGACATTTTCCGGAGCTTCGATGCCCTGTGGGTCCTCGATCAGGGTGGATACCCGGTGTTCACCGGCCGGCCCCTCGATGCGTTGACCCACTTCCGCACCATCGTCAACCATTTCGACGCGGAACAGGTCGCCTGCGGCCAATGCGGCCATGTGAACCCCGAGCAGATCTTCGACATCATCGAGGTCCC
>WTID01000204.1:7462-9111 GCA_011522855.1 Flavobacteriales bacterium | reverse complement strand
TATCTCCTGATCAACCTGCTGGAAGCCCCTGTGCTGGCCATCCTCCTTGCCGTGCTGCTGCGGTCCACCGAGTCGGGTGGTGACTACAGCTACGGGGCATCACAGAACATTCCACACTTCCTGTTCATCTCCGTCATCGTTGCCATCTTCATGGGGCTCACGGTGAGCGCCGAGGAGCTGTTCCGCGACCGCCTGATGCGCAAGAGGGAAGCCAACCTTCACCTCGATTGGGGCGCCTATCTGACAGCAAAATGCGCGGTCCTGTTCGGGATTTCAGCCATCCAGACCCTGCTGTTCGCCCTGTGTGCCCAGCTCATCCTGGACCTTCCCGGCCACTTCATCGGATACACCTTCACGCTCTTCAGCGTGGCCGCCTGCGCCAACCTGTTCGGTCTGATCATTTCCCTATTGTTCAACAGCGTCCGGGTCATCTACCTCGCGATACCCCTGTTCATCATTCCGCAGCTTATGCTCGGCGGGGCCATTGTTCCGTTCAGCGCCATGCACCCCGGCATTGCCCGGACCACCGCCGTGCCGTGGCCGGCCCAAACGATGATCAGCCGGTGGGGCTTCGAGGCCCTCGCCACGATGTATGCCGCGGACAACGCCTTTACCCGCCCCCTGTACCAAGCCGAGCAAGGCATGGCGCAAGCGGAATTCCTGCGGGACCGGTGGGTGCCCGAAATGAAGAGCCAGCTGCGTAAGGCCCAGAAGGGAGAGGATACCGCCCTGAAACGGATCGCCAAGGGGTGCGCCACCCATGGCATTCCAGTCGATTCCGTGACCTTTGAAAACGGAATCTCTGCATCCGAAGCCGCGGTCCTGACGCGCGGGCTCAACCGGTTCCGGGATGCGAAGCGCAAGGCCTGGCGACAGTGGAAATCACAGCGGGACGACGTCCTGATTGCGCAGGGGTGGGATGCCCCAGAAGCGAGCAAGGCCATCCAGGATGCCGAATTCAATCAGGTCCTGCTCGACTGGACCACCGGAGCCGACGTTCTGTCCGCCGGAATTGCCGTCGAAGGGGATGACCTGCTCAATTCTGTGGACGCCCTGTATGCCCGCGCGGATTGGCCGGGATCGGGCACGTTCTACTCGGCCCATTCCTGGATGGGAACCACCGTCTCCAAACGAACGGCGAACTGGACCGTGCTCTGGTTGGCCACCCTCCTCTTGATGGCCGGATTGATCTTCGGGGAAAAAGTCAGACGCTCGGATCGACCTCGATGAAGGTGAAGGGGACGCTGACGATGTGGTCGTAGTCCTCCCCAGCTTCGAGCATGTCCTCGTCATCGGCATCGAAGTGCCACTTGATGCTGACCTCGGAACTCGTTTCCAGCCGCTTGAAGAGATCGAGCAGGCATTTGCTGCTGCTGGTGTTGAAATACTCCAGCTGAACGACCACCGTCAACGGGGTCTCGGCTTCCAAGAAATGGGTCCAATCCAGAACCGGGCGATAGAAATCCACCGCATTCTCGGGAATCGACCGTCCGCTCAACGTCAATTGATTCTGTTGGGCGTCGAATTCAATCTGCGGCGTCTTGGCCGTGGCTGCGATGCTGAGCGATCTCATGCATGCAAAGTAATCAACCTCCGCAAGCGACCTCGACCGAAAAGAACAACCGGTGAACATCCCGGTCTGCAATCAT